>JAJTEZ010000144.1 GCA_021298335.1 Saprospiraceae bacterium
AAGTCAGGGTTCAGGATGTTTTATGCCGCGGCACGAAAGATCGATGGCCTGGTAGTCAGTCAGGAATTTGAAAAAAGCTATTATGGACATAGCTGGTGGGACTGGCAAAACTGGAACTGCGACTTTCGACCACTGGCTGTGTTTGCCAGCATTCGGGAAACCATCTATAGAGATAATAAAATGTACGACAGAATTATGGAAATAACCCCGGACTGGATGAAGCCGATGCTCGAAAGGACCAGGATATCGGTTTGATCTGTACGGATCGCCGATAGCCTGGCGGGCTAAGCCTTTTTTATTGAAACATTAAGGGTATTTATCAGGAAAAAATATTTTCCGTAAGAAATTAAAATTACATCATTTAAAATTTAAAGTATGAACCTACACATTGTTTTATGTACGCTTTTCAGCGTATCTCTGGTAGCACAGGATGTTTTTGTACCGCTTAGGGAGTCGAATGGAAACCTCAAAATGTCTGCAGAGATCAACGGATTTGATATGGAATTTACATTTGACCCCGGGGCGTACAGCGTAACTCTAAGTCCGGACAAGGCTTCTTATCTTTTCAAGAATGGTTTTTTAAATAAAACCAATATTGTCGGAAAAACCTGGAATGTCCTGGCAGATGGTAGTGTCAGGATGGGTACAGTCATCAGAATTGAATCCATCGTCATTGGGGGCCTGTACCTTTATGACGTCCAGGCCACCATTATGGACGGCAGGAATACTTCAAATCTGTTTGGACTTTCAGCGCTGAAAAAGGTAGCCAGCTATGCAGTAAACAACGTCACAAACAGACTGGAAATCACACCTTTTCCTGACGCCGATTATGCAGGAGAATGCGTGGCAGGCAATTGTGACTCGGGTGAAGGGAAATTTGTTTTTTTTGATGGTGCCTATTATGAGGGGTCATTTTTAAACGGAAAATACCACGGAAAAGGAAAATTCGTCTGGACTGATGGCGACGTATTTACAGGCACATATCTGAATGGCTTGTGGTCAGGAAAAGGCGAATTCATCCATAGCGATGGCACAATTACTCGGGGAAGTTATGTCAATGGTGAGAAGAATGGAATCTTTATTGTACGGAATCCCGATGGTACAGAAGTAAAAAAAACGTACAAATACGGCGTACTTATTTCTTCAGAAATGCAGTAGTATTCGGACAGACCCCTGGTCAAAAAATCCGGAATTCAGACTACTAACATCCTGTACATCCTCCCAGCCTGCAAATCCTGATTCAGACAATTGCCCAAAAAACACTCCGCCCGTCCACACTGTGGTGTATTCCCCAATTCTCATTCTCTCCGCCTGATTTGCTTGTTGACCCTTCTTCTGAATATGGAATTTCGCCCATACATATCCCAGTAATGATCTTCATGAAGCTGGCAAAAGCCTGCTGCAAGTTTGTAATAGATCGCACTGATTTTGCGGTGGTGTACGAATATATATGATTCGATCCCTTTTCCATAGACTGCTTTTTGCGTATATAGGTTTATTTCGATACTAAATCGAAGTGTTTCGTATCGGAAAAGCCAGCGCATCAATGAAATATCGTCTTTCAGGTCCAGGGCATGGAATGCATCCAGGGCTTCTCCGATTTTCGATTTCGATGAGAAGGACTTATAGTCGTCACGCAGTTTGCAGTACAGGTTGTGAAAGTTATTCTGATCCCTATACTCAAAAGGAGGCAGTTTGAAGGTAAAAAACAGCGCCTTGTGTTTTTGCAGCCAACTTACGTAGGTATCAGGAAAAATGATTTCGTCACCGTACTGCAGGTATTCGTCCACTGCCACTCTGCAATAATGACTCATCATCAGGGTGGCTTCACTGGGTATATACGTGACCTTTTCGTCTTCGGTGATGTCAAGGTACATATATTCTCCTTCTACTGTATTTTCGTCAAACCTCTTAAATCCTCCGCAATGAAACATGTCCTCTATATCGTCTGGCGTTTCTTTTACAACCCAGTGCATACAGGCTTCTGTTTGATTTCCTACAAACGCGTAGCCTGTACAACCATGATTGCTGCATCGTTTTGAGTCGCAGATGCCTGCATATTTGATGAGCATTGTATCGCCCTGCTTTCTGAATGACTGAAAAACTAAGTGCAGTTTTTCCAAAAACATTTCCTTATTGATATCAAAATAGGTTTTTTCATCACTCAAAAGCAGTTCCAGCATGCCGGTATCCATGCGTTCTATAGCTTCCAGGATCCACTCTTTTTTTGTTTTGTTTGTAGTCATACCGATAGATTATTTATAGAATGATGTATACAAACGGCTGTACTTCTGTGAATAGTATCTTATCATATCAAGTTTTGCGGTATTTTAAACAATATGCTGCTATTTCGCACGTTTTCTGAAATATTAATGCATAAGCAGATCGCTGCCCATTCCATTTTCTCTTATTTGAGTTTCCGGATTCACTAAAACTTCATACTATTCTTTCACTTGTAAAATTTCTTAAACATGAATCAACTAACAATCAAACCCAGACTTATACATTCAGTGGCCTTTGTAAAAGGTGTGTTTTTATTGCTGTTTATAATCACCATGTCTGCTTGTAGCAAAAAACAAAAGACACAGGATTCGGCTGTGATAGATGAGCCGCGTGGGAGCGCTAGGCAAGAGGAAGTTGTGTCACAAAATCAGAAGTTGCTCACTGAAGAGGATGGGGAAGAGTCTTCAGCGACAGCTGTTCAGGTAAGCAGTCAACATCGTAAAATCCAGGAGGAAGACCTGTCAAAAGGCATCAGGAAGCTGGTAAAAGAAGGTTCCTTGTCACTTAAAACTATGAATATTGACTCAGGTAAGGTGTGGCTGGACAATGTGGTCAGCGATTTTGGTGGGTATTACGAAAAAGAAGACATGTTTCATGATGAAAGTTCAGTCTATTATAATATTGTGGTACGTGTATATCCGGAAAAATTTGAAGCTCTGGTATCCGGCATAGAAAAAGGACAGTATCAGGTGTTAAGCAAAAGTATCCGTGTCTCAGATGTCACTGAAGAGACGGTGGACATACAGTCGCGGATTACAAGCAAAAAGGCATACCTCAGGAGATACAGGGAACTATTATCCAGAGCAGCGACAATCCAGGACATATTGGAAATTGAAGAAATCGTTCGTTCATTGCAGGAAGAAATTGAGAGCCAGGAAAGCCGCCTTACCCGTCTTCATCAAAACATTGAATTGAGTACGTTGACATTGACATTGAAAAAGGACAAAGAAGTGGGTGTCCGGGTAATTCCTCAGGAGACGTTTTTGTCGAAAGTTAAAAATTCATTGTCCGCGAGTTTCAAGGTGATTGAAAACTTTGTGTTGTGGGTGATTGAGGTCTGGCCACAATTACTTGTATTTGCGGTCATCCTGTTTTTTGTATGGCGAAGAGTCAAGAAGTACTTACAGTAGTAAAGCAGTGTGGTACCAATAAAGCTTTGTTTGATGTTCCCGGCAGGGTTTTGGAATAATTGAATGATTCTCTGTAATTTTGTGTTTTAAAAATTCTATGCTATGAACCGAAATCATCTTTTTTTCCTGATGTGTAGTTTTTTTCTGTCGTGGACTTGCGCGGGTCAAACCGGGATATCAGCCAATACATCGTTGCCTTTTGACAGATTCTGGAACGACATGATATCGGATTTTCATGAAGAGTTTCTGAGGGTTGACTCTGCAGGTTTTGCGGGCTTGTGTGTGAAACATGGTGTTAGTCCTGACGATGCAGGCAACCAGAAGAAGTACGCTACTCTTGGCCTTCTGCACCGGATGATGACCAGTTCTTCTCCTGCTAATTGTTCCATGGAAGGAGCACTACAAATTCCTTACTACTGGCACTGGGGCAATTCGAGGCCCCGAAATGAGATAGTCTGGACAGAAACAGGTCAAACCCTCCTGCAAGTGAGACCTCCGGCAGGCTTCAACCGATATCAATGTCTTGCAGATATCGACAGAACACCGATTCTGTTCTGGAAGGACCTGCTCACCCTAAAACCGCGGTATTTTACACCCGACTGTGATTCGTTTTACACATTCGGCTGGTGCAGCGAGCGGGAAATGGCGTATCAGGCATTTCTGCGGGCGATCAATTTTTTGCCTTCCCAGGAAAGTCAGTCTTTTGCCCGCATCATCGTGGAAGGAGCCCACAGCTGGAGTGAAGTGGCAGTAAAACTGAATACCGTCTCAGGCCAAGAAGCATGGTTTCTGGTGTCTGTCGATAACACCTATGGTACAATTAAATGGACGCCAGCGGATGCGGGAGGAATTGCGGCTTTGCGGAGTCGGCAAGGGCTTACAAAGGAGGATCGGTGGTACAACCAACAGGCAAAGGCTGCGCTAAAAATTCAAACTTTACAATCATTGCAGGTAAGCGTTCCGGTGCAGCGGCGCATTCATAGACAGTTGGCGGCATTTTTTGTGCAGAATTGAGGCTAAAACGGCATTTTTTATCAAAATGCCGGGTGATTTTTGTAGTTTTCGAGCATAAAGTATTACTTCTATGCCTGTTTGCCATAAAATTCTCCTGGCCCTGCTTTTGGGCCTTCCGCTGAAGGTCTATCCGCAATCTGATCGTCCTTTGCCCAACATCATCGTAGTCTTTATTGATGATATGGGCTTTGGAGATGTGAGCATTCACCAGCCATCCATTGACTATACACCCAACTTCCAGTATCTGGCAGATCATGGTGTCGTGATGAACCATTTCTATGTGTCCGAAAGTGTATGCACTGCATCCCGTTCGTCACTACTCACAGGATGCTACGCCAATCGGGTAGGTATGGGTGGAGCCATTGACCACTCCAGTCAGTTTGGTTTAAACCCCGAAGAAACGACTATGGCCGAAATGCTGCGGTCCCGGGGATATAAAACAGCTGCCATCGGCAAATGGCACCTGGGTTTTCAACAACCCTTTCTGCCTACCAGCCAGGGCTTTGATGAGTTTTTTGGCATTCCCTACAGCAATGATATGTGGCCGCATCACCCGCAAACCCCTGGATACTATCCACCCTTGCCATTGTACAAGAATGAAACTGTCATAGATACAGTCAGGGAGCAAAGTTGGTTTACACAAACGTTCACAGACAAGGCCATCGATTTCATACGCCGACGACAGGACCAGCCATTTTTCCTCTACTTGGCCCATCCCTTGCCCCACGTGCCTCTCTTTGTCTCCAAAACGTATCGGGGCAGCACAGGTAAGGGGCTCTATGCGGATGTCATCCATGAAATTGACGCCACAATAGGCCAGTTGCTCGAATCCTTACGCATACAACACCTTGAAGAAAATACTTTGCTGATTGTCACCTCTGATAACGGGCCCTGGCTCGCTTATGGTAATCATTCGGGCACGACTGCCGGACTTCGGGAAGGCAAGGGCACATCGTGGGAAGGGGGCGTCAGAGTGCCTTTTGTGGCCTACTGGAAAGGAGTTCTGCCTCAAAATGTGCGCGTAAACCAGGAAGCGATGACGATCGATCTTCTGCCCACGTTGGCACACCTCACAGGAGCAGACCTTCCGCAGCGAAAGACCGACGGTGTGAATCTATGGCCAGTATTATCCGGTGCACAAGAGAAATTACCGGACCGACCCCTGTTTTTTTATTACAATAGGAACGACCTGGAGGCTATGAGATGGAAGCAATGGAAACTTTACTTTCCGCATGCCTACCGTACAATGGAAGGGCAGCCCCAAGGCCTGGATGGACAGCCAGGGCAATACAGGAATGTTCGGATGGGGGCACCGGAATTGTATGACCTTTTGACGGATCCGTCAGAACAGAGCAATGTCGTTCGCAACTATGCCGCCATTGCCGATACCATGCAGCAAATGGCGGAGGCCATGCGACTGGAACTGGGTGATGACCTGCGGGGAATGGCTGGCAGGGAAAATCGTTCGGCCGGTATTTTTCGTGATTCACCCCACCCACCAATACCCTTCTGGGATGCTACTCTGCCCTTTGAAAAACGGGCTGATGATGTTCTCACCCGACTGTCGCTGGATGAAAAAGTGCAGCAACTGATGCATCGGGCCCCTGAAATCAAGCGACTGGGCATACCGGCATACAACTGGTGGAATGAAGCTTTACATGGTGTGGCGCGCACGAAATATACGACCACCGTCTTTCCTCAGGCCATCGGCATGGCTGCGACGTGGGATACATC
>JAJTEZ010000145.1 GCA_021298335.1 Saprospiraceae bacterium
AAAATATTGTAGATCCTTTGGATTACCCCACTCGTCAAACTCCCCTGTAGTCAATGGAATGCTCTCATCCAGCATGGTATTGATTACGTCGACAAACGGGACTGCTGCAATGACTCCCCTCCAAAGCTCAGGTCTCAGATTCATGACAGCCCCCATCAGAAGACCTCCGGCACTGCCTCCCTGTGCATATAGCTGATCTTTGGCAGCATAACCTTCCTTAATCAAATAATCGCCACAAGCAATAAAGTCGGTGAAGGTATTTTTCTTGTTCAGAAACTTCCCTTCCTCATACCATCTGCGGCCCAATTCCTGTCCGCCTCTGATGTGCGCGATGGCAAAGGCGAAACCGCGGTCCAGCAAACTCAGGCGAACAGAAGAAAAATACGGATCCATAGAATATCCATAAGAGCCGTAGCCGTATAACAGTACCGGTTGCGTGCCATTTTTTTGAAAGCCTTTGCGATAAACGATGGACAAAGGAATCATCCGACCATCTTCTGCCTGAACCCATTTACGCTCAGAAGCGTAATCGGATGCATCGAAATCACCCAGCACTTCCTGCTGCTTCAGCACCTTGAGCGTCCTCCCTGACACCAAATATTCATATGTGGTGGCGGGCGTTGTCAGTGAGGTATAATTCAGGCGGAGAGACTTCGCATCAAAATCCAGATTGATATCCAGGCCTGCAGTGTAGGTATCTTCGCCAAACCGAATATAGTGGCTTTCCTCCCCCTGCCATGGCCGAACCTGTATCTGTGTAATGCCGTCTTTTCGAGCCTCCAGCACCATAAAATCCTGAAACAAATCGACCCCTTCTATGTAGATGTCAGGCTGATGTGCAATCAGATCTTTCCAGTTTTCGACAGAAGTGGCCGTCTCTGGTGCCGTCATAATCTTGAAATTCTCTGCACCATCCTTGTTGGTGCGGATATACCATTTGTCCCCGTAATGGCTGATATCATACTCCAGCTTTCGTTGCCTGGGGTAAAACAGGCGAAACTGGCCCGCGGGCTGATCTGCTTCAAGGATACGATATTCCTGAGACAAAGTGGCCGCAGAACCGATTACCAGGTATTTTTTTGATTTTGTCTTATACACAAAAGCGTTGAAAGTCTCATCTTCTTCATGAAAGACTACGACGTCCTGATCTATCGAAGTACCTAACGTGTGCCTGACGATTTTATAAGATCGCAAAGCTGCATCCTTCAGAGTGTAAAACACAGTCTTATTATCATTACCCCAAACGATGCCTCCGGTGGTATTTGGGATGAAATCCTGCAGCAGCTTTCCCGATGCCAGATGTAAAAACCGGATGGTGTATTGTCGTCGGCTCACCGTATCTTCGCTGTATGCGAGCAGGGTATTGTCAGGACTCACTGCTCTTCCTCCCACTGCGTAGTAGGCATGAGTGGCTGCCAGATTGTTTACGTCGAGCATGATTTCTTCAGTTGCCTCGAGGGAACCCTTCTTGCGAGAATGGATAGGATACTCCTTGCCTTCTTCGTATCTTGTGATGTAATAATAGCCATTTTCGAGATAAGGAACTGACATATCTGTCTGCTTGATACGACCTTTCATTTCCTCAAACAACACTTCCTGAAACTGTGCTGTATGTGCCGTCATGGCTTCCCTGTATGCATTTTCAGCTTGCAGGTAGCTGACCACTGCTGTAGTTTGTGCTTCAGGGGCATCAGCAGATTTTTGTTCATCAGAAAGACGCATCCAGAAATACTCATCCACAAGCTCTTTGCCGTGTATTCGGGTGACATGTTTTTCTTTTCGTGCGACCGGTGGCACAGGATGGGAGTCATGAGTCATAGAAACAGTTTGTTTTTGTTGTGAAATGACCGAAACTGGTATCAACAGGATAAAGCATGCTGCAAAACTAAGCAAAGCATGCTGTAATGAAGGGGATAAATGCATAAAGGTCTTCATGTCCCGAGGTTATTTTTGCCAAAAGTAGTGCTTTTCGGCTAAAAGCGTTGAGTTTGGAGAAAGATGCATGAATTTTACGTATTTTGCAGTCAGTATGAAGTTGAATACATCTTACCAACAGATATTTTCGCTTTCTTTTCCAATCATGCTGGGTTCTGCGGCACAAAATATTATTGTGCTTAGCGACAATGTGTTTTTATATCACTACAACCACCTTGATTTTGCAGCTGCCGGTCTGGTAGGCGTCTTTTACCTCATTATCTCCAGCATAGGATATGGTTTTTCAAGAGGAGGTCAAATTATTATTGCACGAAGGCATGGTGAACAGAATTTTGAGCGGGCTGGAACGGATTTTCAGGCCCTGATCATTCTGGAACTCGCCCTTTCGGTATTGTTGTTTTTTCTGTTGAGATGGTTTAGTCGGCCATTTTTTGAACTTTTTGTGGTCAATCAGGAAATTCTCGACAAATGCCTGGCCTATCTGGAACCGAGGAGTTGGGGAATTTTTTTCAGTTACATGGGAGTCTCCCTGATTGCCTTTTATTCAGGCATTGCCAGACCAAAATTTATCATGATAGATACCATGGTGCTGATTGTGGTAAACCTCATTTTAAACTATGTCTTTGTTTTTGGAAAGTTTGGATTTGCACCGATGGGTATCGCAGGTTCAGCGCTTGCCAGTACAGTCGCTGAGGCAGTGGCATTTATCGTTTTTGTCCTGTATATGTTCTGGGATAAGGCAAACCGAATGTTTGGATTGCTCAGCCTTCATCGCCTTTCGGGGGCAGATTTTTACAATATGTTTTCCATCTCGATCCCGGGTGTCTTTCAGTCCTTTATCGGCATTGGCTCCTGGTTTTTGTTTTTCAGCTTTATGGAAAATGTAGGGAGTAAAGAACTGGAAATTTCCAACCTCCTCCGGACCATTTATCTGATACTTTCTATACCCTGCTGGGGATATTCTTCAGGTATCAATACGCTTGTAAGTCATTTTATTGGCAACAGAAAACGCCAGGCCGTTCTTCCTATGATCATCAAGACGATAAAACTCAATCTGCTCACAACGATGTTGCTGGCCATGCCTGTCCTTATGTTTCCAGAGTTCTTTCTCTACCCTCTTTTCGGCAGCCAGGACATGAGCCTTATTCTGATCTCAAAGCCCTACATGCCGGTGCTATTTTTGATTCTGATGATTTTCAGTATGGGAGGCATCCTGATCAACGGATTGATTGGTACCGGATACACCATGAAAGCCTTATGGATTCAGGTAGTGTTTACCTTTATCTACATGGTGTATTGTACTTTGACAATTAAGGTCTGGTACCAGGGTATAGGCTGGGCCTGGGCAGCGGAAATATTTTACTGGCTGGGCATCTCCTTTGTCTCCTACCAATACCTGAAGTCCAATAAATGGTACATCTTTAAATTTTGAAACGTACGCATGATCAGATACGAGCTTCATTCCAGGAATCCACACCTGCGCGACCTGAAAGAGGCCGCAGAAGTCATTCGAAAAGGTGGCATCGTCATTTTTCCTACTGATACCATTTACGCTTTAGGCTGCCTGATGAACAACCGACAGGGTATCGAACGAATTTGCAAAATTCTCGATCGAAAGGAAAAGAAAACTACCATGTCCTTGATTTGTCCTGACATCAGCACAGCAGCAAAGTATACCACACAAATCGACAATTCGGTGTTCAGGCTCATGAAAAAATACTTGCCTGGGCCTTACACGTTCATTTTGCCTTCCAATCACTATGTGCAAAAATTTTTTCTGAATAGCCGACAGCAGATTGGCATCAGAATTCCTGACAATACTATTGTGCAAAGTTTGTTGAATTTGCTGGAGGTTCCATTGATTTCAGCGTCTCTAAGATCTGAGGACGAAATACACCTTTACTATACAGATCCCGGTGAGATTGAACAAAAGTTTGCACATTCGGTAGATCTTTTTCTGGATGGCGGACCGGGAGAACTGGATGGTTCAACGATTTTGGATTGTACGGGTCCACAAGTAGAACTAATAAGACTAGGCAAAGGAGAAATTGATCTGTAGTTTAGTCTACGAGCATTTTCGTACTGTCCAGTTCCTGCTGCCGGATATTTTCGGGGATTTCTCGGAATTCGTATTGCTGGTTGCGCAGCTGAGGAATATATCCTGCCTCACGGATTGCTTGCTGGATGCCATCAGCTGTAAAGCGAAAAGCAGCTCCAGCAGCAGATACAACGTTTTCCTCAATCATGATACTGCCAAAATCATTGGCTCCGGAGTGCAGACAGAGCTGGGCAACCTTTTTTCCAACGGTCAACCATGAAGCCTGCACGTTTTTGATATTGGGGAGCATGATGCGGCTCATGGCAATCATCCGTACATACTCATCACCTGTACACTGGTTGCGCGCGCGTTTTATCTTCTTCAATATGGTATCTTCATCCATAAATGGCCAGGGTATAAACGCCAGAAACCCTTTGGCGGCAGCTGGTTTTTCACTCTGAACCTGCCGGAGTGCGACAAAATGCTCCATGCGCTCCAGATTGGTCTCAATATGGCCAAACATCATGGTGGCAGAGGTCGTAATGTCAAGCTGATGGGCCGCCCGCATGATATCGAGCCACTCCTGTGCTCCACATTTCCCCTTGGAAATCAGTCTACGTACTCGGTCATCGAGAATTTCAGCCCCTGCTCCAGGCAATGAATCCAGTCCTGCTTCTTTTAATGTGCGTAAGACCTCCGTGTGTGTAGAGTTTTCCAGCTTTGTGATGTGGGCAATCTCCGGCGGACCCAAGGCATGCAGCTTAAGTTGGGGATACATTGATTTTAGTGTGCTAAATAAATCCGCGTAATACGACAAGCCAAGGTCCGGGTGATGTCCGCCCTGCAATAATAGCTGATCGCCTCCAAACGCAAATGTCTCCTCAATTTTCTGTTTGTATTCTTCAATTGTCGTGATGTAAGACTCCTCATGACCAGGTCTTCTGTAAAAATTACAAAATTTACAGTTAGCTATGCAGACATTGGTGGTATTGGAATTTCTGTCTATGATCCAGGTGACTGTATCCCCCGGCACGTGGTGCTGGCGAATCGCATTTCCGACAAACATCAGGGCCGCAGTCGGGGCGTTTTCAAACAAAAACAAGCCCTCGTCTGCTGTCAGAAATTCTAGACGAAGGGCTTTCTCCAGCAAATCATCGGTGCTGTAATCCATAGGGTTGGTTGACTTGTGATTAAAACAAGCTTCAGCACGAATGGTTTTGCAATCTTACATTTGTTTAGAATCAGCCTGACGGAGCACGATTCCTTCAGCATAGATGGCATAAAACATCTTCTGGTCAAAAAACAGATATTTTAACGAGGGATGATTCAATTCGATCGGATACCCCAGCAATGTGCGCTCTTTAAAGGCAAGCGAATATCGTTTCAGTCCTGTGGGGGTAAAGTATGTCACAAATCGTCCGTCAAAGGTGAAAGAAAGTATATCAGAGGCCGGAAAATGGCTCTGGTACTGCCCCAAATTATCAAAAAAATAAAATCCACGGGACGGGTCACACAATACAACCACATTCCCTTTTTCCCGGATTGTACTGACTTGGCAGCCTGCCATTCCCACATCTGCCAGGTTGGAGGTTTCTGCGAGAATTCGGCCATCACGGCTGGTCTTAACAAGGCGTTGCCGCACCGGATCAAAGACCCAGAAATGACCATCATTACTTACACCACATGCAGATACATCTGTGGAGACTGACTCAAAATTGATTTCAAGAATAGGCACCAGCATATTATCCAGCAGGGTCGCGGAGTTGAAATCATCATAAAATACCAGGATTTGGAATGGATTGCTCACATCGATTCCTGTAATTTGTCCACTGCGCGTATTGGCATATACAGCCGCTTCCTTTTTGTCAGGTGTAAAATGTATGACCCTGTTCCGCTGATCCACGACGTAAAGGTGTCCCAGATAATCCAACGCTGCCATTCGCACTGAAACGCGGATATCCGGAGAAACTTTACCTTGAACCAGATTTTTCTCACGTCCGGCCTGAGCAGATGGAGCGCAGGAAAACACTAGCAGGACCCATCCACTCACCCAGATTGACATACCTGCTCTTTCCATTGCTTAAAGCAATGTCAATGGGAAGGTGTCGATGACCAAAAATATAAAAATCGGCAGGATTTGTCGAGAGACATTCTTCCGAAAAATGCCACAACCATTCTTTTTGCGGACTTTCAAACCGATCTTCTTCCCCAGTATAGTGCCTGCTCGTAGTACTGAAAAAACGCATCAATGGCAAACCAATATCAGGATGAATCCACCGAAAAGAAGCCTGACAAAGTGAATTGGCCAGAATTTTTTTCAGCAACTTGTAGCCATAGTCACCCGGACCGAGGCCATCCCCGTGACCAATAAAAAATTTCCTTCCCAGAATGTCCGTTTCCAATGGCTTTCGATGAATTGGTATTCCCATCTGGTCTGTCAGGTACCGAAACATCCACATATCGTGATTGCCCGTAAAAAACTGAATCTGTATTCCTGCATCTGTCATTTCTGCGAGCGTACCCAGCAGACGGGAATAACCTTTGGGTATGCTGTGACCATATTCAAACCAAAAATCAAAGACGTCACCTACAAGAAACAAACCCGATGCATCCGGTGCAATGGTGTGCAACCAGCGCACGATCTTCCTCTCTCTCTGCTCACTGGAAAGAGCAGCATCAATCCCTAAATGGAAGTCGGAAGCAAAATATACTTTTGAAGACATGAGTCGGCCTTAATCCACAAAGCGCTTGTCTGCTTCCATGACATGCTGGCAGGAAGGACAGGTACGAAGGCTCTCGGAACCATAATACTGACGGAATCTGGGAAAAAAATCCTTTTCGATATTTTCGAGATGAAAATAGGATTCATGGAGCTTGGTATTGCACTGATCACAAAACCAAAGCAGCCCATCCTGCTCACCCTGAGTGCGTTTTACTTCGATGACCAGACCGATTGTCCCTGCAGGGCGCATAGGTGAATGAGGCACTCTGGCAGGCAACAAAAACATTTCTCCCTGCCGGATGGGCACATCTACCGCCTTGCCGTCCTCCTGAATTCTCACAGTGATGTCGCCTTCAAGTTGATAAAACAACTCCTCTGTCTCATTGTAGTGGTAGTCTTTTCTGGCATTGGGTCCGGCTACGACCATCACTATGTAGTCACCGGCATCTTTGTAGAGGTTGCGATTTCCCACAGGAGGCTTGAGTTCGTGCCTGTGTTCATCGATCCATTGCTGCAGGTTGAAAGGTCTTGCGATTGCCATAGAGTTCTTTTTTGATCAGTGTGAGATATACATTAGACAAATATACGAAAAGCAGGATTGATAGATATCATCTCTTTACATCAAAGTTTGGATGGTTTGGATGACATCTTCAATGTTGACCTTTTCGAACTGTCCGGCTTGCCTTGCAACTTGCATTAAAAAATCATCCTGTTTCCGGCCCTTTACCATGGCTTCGTGGTAGGACAAATCTTCACGAAATGTGACCATACTGTATTTGCTAAAATAATCAGGATAGTTCTGCTCAAGATGTAGTTCGATCCTTCGCTTCAATTGAAATACAGGATCAGCAGTAGCTGCGCGCATCTCAGATTCGTTTTCTACTGCCAGGTCAGCAATGGCATCCGCATTGGGTTTTCGCTCGCGTTCAAAGGCAGGCAATATCATTTGCCAGTCGCCGTCATACACATCTATTAGTCTGTCCAATGCACCAACATCTTCGAAGGACGCATTCATACCCTGTCCGTAAAAAGGTACTACTGCATGGGCAGCATCTCCAAGCAGCAAAAATTTTCCACCTACCTGCCAGGGAAAGCATTTGACCGTACCGAGTGAACTTGTAGGATTCGAGGTAAAATCCTCCATAAAATCAGGCATCATTGGTATCATATCAGGAAAATACTCCTGCATAAAATTGTGTATATCTTGATCTTCTTTCAGTGCTTTAAAGGAAATATCCCCTTCCATGGGTAAAAATAGCGTTACTGTAAAACTGCCATCAAGATTTGGCAGAGCTATCATCATAAAGCCTTTGCGAGGCCAGATGTGCAGGGCATTTTTCTTGAGCTGAAAAGCATTGTCCGGTCCGGCCGGAATTTCAAGTTCCTTGTATCCTGTGGTGAGGTACGTAATGGAGAAATCAAAGCGCAGTCTAGCGGAAGCCTGCAACATGGCTTGTCGGATTGCTGAGGCTGAGCCATCAGTTCCAAATACCACTTCAGCATCCATGAATGATGGAGTTTTGCTTCGAAGGTGTTGGATTTGAATGGTGGAGCGATCAAAATCAGCCTGGATACATTCTGTCTCAAAATGGAGGCGTATTCGACCGGTTTCTTCGGCCTTGTCCAACAGCAATTTGTTCAAACCACCTCGGGAAATTGAATTGATCCACTCGTTTTCTCTGCCACTATACGGCATACTATGAGTCTCTCCACTGATAGTATGAATTTCCCGACCCAGCATAGGTATCGTCAACGGTAAAATATCATTCTTCAGCCCTACTCTCTCCAGGGCAAGTAAGCCTCGGTCTGAGAGTGCCAGGTTGATTGACCTGCCCGCGGAGATGTCAGCCTTCCGCATGTCCGGTCGACGCTCAAAAACGTCTACTTCATAACCTCGTTGCGCAAGACGGAGTGCCAGCAAGGTTCCGCAAAGGCCTGCGCCAACAATGACAAATTTTTTACTCATGCTATTCAATCTTTGCCCCACAAAGATAGTGAAAGCATAATCAGCATACGGAAGACCCGACGACTAAAAGTAACGGTAACAAAGATTCCTGCTTTTTACAATAGGTAAATGATAACTCTTTGCAGAAATCTTGAGTGCTCACGCCTTACAATACTGCACTTTGGAAAGACGAAAATTGACAAAATGGGAAGAAGCTACTGCAAGTCCTCCCAGTACACTCAATACAAGCATCCATCCGTGGTGCTCAATCATACCTGCTAAGAGAAGCAAAAATCCCACAGAAGCTAAAATCAAAGGCAAAGGATTGCGGTGCTTTTTTACATAATCCCCGACAAGTGAATACAGGGCAAAGACTACCCCAAAACCAATCACCACCCAGTCTATCAAGTGGTTATGCAGCCAGGTACCTGCACTCAACACGCCAAGTGAAATCATCACCGG
>JAJTEZ010000146.1 GCA_021298335.1 Saprospiraceae bacterium
CCAATGAATTTATTGAAATCAGCCAGCTGGAGGAGTGCATGGAAATGATGCGCCAACTTACGCTCACACTTTCCGAATGAATTTATTCTCGCGAATGAGCCTGTTCACCTAATAATGTATAGGCTTTCCGCAGTCGGTTCATCTCTGCGCTTTGATAAAGTTGAGGACCGGAGTAAAATGTTGATTCTTCCTCCAGATTTGTCAGATTAATGGCATTCGGGTCCTGAAACATACCTGAAAATAGGATATTTTGACCCATATTCCACCCCAAGAAGGCAACTATCGCTAAGCTCATTGCAGCAATGGCCAGCGCGTATCGAATTCTGGGTCTTCTTTTGATTTGATTTTCACCCAGCTGTTGGTGCAGTTTCTTCCAGGAATGAAGGCTCGGCTGGATTTCAGCTTCCAGGCTTTCTTTTCGAAGTGATTCAAGTGTCGGATGATTCTTCATGTCTGTATCTTTGAATTGTTCTTTTTTTTGGCTTGCATCAATTCCAGAATTTTCTTCCTGGCAAGGATAAGTTGAGACTTGGAAGTATTGATGCTGATGCCCAGTATTTCGGCGATTTCCCTGTGCTTAAAATCTTCCAGTACGTAAAGATTGAAGACAGTTCTGTAACCAGTGGGCAATGCATCAATCACGATCATCAGCTCCTGATAGGAGTAGGGATATTCGGCTTCATCATCAGCGGCATCTGCAATTTCGTGTTCTGTCAGGGCCACGGTCAGATGTAGGTTGTGCTCTTTTCGCAAGTACATGAGGCATTCGTTGACCATGATTCTTCGAATCCATCCTTCAAAACTGCCTTCCCCCCTGTAATCCTGCAAATGTGCATAAATCCTGTAAAATCCCTGGATAAAGACATCTTCTGCAGTTGCTTCATCTGGTATATATCTGCGGCATACAGCAAAGAGCAATGCCTTGAAGCGATCATACAACTGCTGCTGTGCCCGACGATCCTGCCGAATACATAGCGGAATCAATTCTTCTATAGGATGGTGAACTGCCATATTATATTACAAGATGCAGTATTTTGATTATTGGTGTGTCATGAGAGTTGCTATTTTTTAATTTTCCGCAGTAAATCCATACATTTGACGTTTCAAAGCAATGCATGGAACAATCTTTTCCTCATCTGGTTTCGGAGCGTCTCACACTCCGAAGAGTGGTAGCTGAAGATGCACCCGTTGTACTCGCCGGATATAGCAATCCCGAAGTTTACAGACACATGTCGGTCGAATATCACTCAATTGAAGAGGTTCAGGTACAGCTTGACTGGTATGAATCCCTTTGGAAGGGTAGCTTGGGTACCTGGTGGGGCATTTGTCTAAACGAGGATGGCACTATGATTGGAAACGGCGGTTTCCATCTGTGGCAGCAGGAACACAAATCTGCAGAATTGGGCTATTGGATTTTGCCGAAACATCAGAGGCAAGGGTATGCTTCTGAGGCGATCCGACTGATGTGCCATCACGCGTTTACTCAAATGGGCTTGCACAGAATTGAAGCTGTGGTCGAAGTCGATAACCAGGCAAGCGGCAGCTTACTTAACAAAAATGGTTTTACTCTGGAAGGGACCCGACGGGAATGTGAATGGAAAAACAATACATTCATAGACCTCCAGATATGGTCCAGGTTGTCTTATGAAGCTATACCTTAATCAAGTTTTATACATCTCACTGACTTGCTTCCCTCTTTTGTTGTCAAGGTGACCACGTAAAGCCCCGAAGGCAGTACAGAAGCATCCAGTGTTTCAGTCCACTCTTCCGGCAAAATACCGGAGTATTGTCTGTGAATCAGCACACGACCTGTCTGGTCCTGAAGTGATAGGACGACATTCCCTCTTAGTCCTTTGCAATGCACAAATAATTCATCTCCGAATGGGTTTGGATAGGCCGAAAACGATAATTCTTGGTTTACTTCACTTGCCGTACTCACAGTGCCTGCGTAAAAGTGAAATGTAAACTCCCTGCCAAAGTCGGGGTTGAAAAAACTCCAGTTACTTTGCGTTCCTTTGGCGCGAATAAACCCATCTCCATCACCGTTGGCCCACCAGCTGATACCATCATCGTCATTGTCTGTAAATTGTAATTCATAACATCCCTGTAAGGAGCGGATCGTATCCTGATACAATGTAAAACCAGTAAGGTTTGGCTTACTACCTGCAACTACCTGGCCCTCTGCATTTCGCACTTTCCAGCTAGTTTCTGCCGGCATACCATTGGTTTTTAATCCGACAACAAGATCCCCGGCGATGACGGCAGGGTGCTCATAGGCTGATGTCTGGACGTTATTTTTTGGATTTTCATCTTCCCGTCCATTCGTATTTGTAATCCAAACCCTGAATGTATTTCCGCTGAAAAGATCATTCGCCGGCAATTCAGGCAGTTGTACCTCCTGGCTCTGAAGGAAAGATAGATTTCCTGTCCATGCATAACTATACACATTGCCTCCACAGGTGTATTTTAACGTTGCATTTTTCAATGCTTCAGAACCGTAATTTTGAATTCGCACGACAGGCTTTCCGCAGAATGGATTTTGTCGTTTATATTCCACCCGGTTTGTGGGCGACAAAATATCTGTAATCGCTGCATCGAGCGTAAAACTGGCTTTCCCATAGGTCACCAGTTGCGTATTTACGATATATCTGCTATCTCCTGAAGCGGTGTTTAGCCCGTAATCAAGGGTTACTTCGCCGCTTTGACCGGCCAATGACATGATTTCAAATTCGCGGAGATCACTTGGCGCCCCCGGACACCAGCCGGCCCTGTCATATACCCACGTTCCACCCTGTGGATAGATGGCATTGTCTGCACACTCCTTCCAAAGTGGCCAGACAAAATCTGTGGTGCCTCCGTTTACATTAATGGAATGTAGGCGTGAAATAAATTCACCTTCCTGGCCATGTCCGGTGGCAACGGTGCGCACCTTCATCGAACTGACTTTCGAAGGGTCAAATGGCAGAGTTCTGGGCTCCAGGTGTTGATTTTGTAAGATGGAAGTATAGCCATACGACGTTGCGGGCCAAACCTGACGGATATCCAGAACAGGTCTTGGCGGTGTGCCTCGCACAAATGCAAAGCGAATATCTATTTCTTCCTGCCATTCACCTCCCTTATCCATCAACAAACGCTTTTTACCTTTCAGAATGGGAGCATAGTCAGAAACATCAAACATCCATGTTTTTCCAGTTGGACCCAGGTCCAAACCAATGCCGTAAGGAGTCACAAAAGATAACAGCTCGTACCTTGAAGGGTAATAGTTGTAATAGACCAGATTGTCAATAAATAATACATCTTCTTCTACAAATTCCACTTCATCCAAAATAGTTCCGTCCTCATCCAGCACGGGAAAAAAACCGGAAGCCCATACGTAAATCGGGGCATCCTGTACCAATTTTTTGTTCTCAATTCTATAAGGGATGACTTTTACCGGCCTGTTTTGAATGGAATCCCGCACCTGGATTTCAGTCACATTGATTGTAGCTGTTCCCTTCAAAAAGGCAATATCCAAAGTATGTGCCTCCAATCTGAATTCTTTAAAGATGTCATTTGCCCTAAACATTCGCCTCTCAGGATCAAGGTCAAACTGGCCGTCCTGTCTGAAGTCAGAATTGTCTTTGATAGTTTTTCCAAGTTGCTCGTTCATTGCATATTCTAGTACAAGTCCCTGTTGCAACGCTACATCTTCTGAAGGCAGTACTGACATGGATCGCTGAATTTCCGATACACTGAGCTCACGATTCCATACACAAAACTGATCCATATCGCCTGGGTAGGGTAGGTTGCCTGCCTGATCTGTTCCCAATAGCATTTCCTGGATGTCAATGGGCTTTTTCTTGCCGGTGCCACTATGCCACAAAACTCCGTCAAGGTAAATTTTCATGCTGCCAGTGACAGTATTTTTGGTGAATGTCCAGTGATGCCATACATCCTCAAATTCTGCCGCAACAGCAGCTTTATCGATGCGGTCATATCCTGTGCCATCACCGCCGCAATCCCAGTAAATCCTTGAGTTCGACCAGGGAAGGTGCGCATTCAGCTGCCTGTTACCTTTTGCATCAACCGCATGAAAAGCCGAATTATTGGCAGGCAGACTTTCTTTATTGCCCTTGCTCCAAAAACTAAGCGTTATAGCATCTCTGACCGTGCGAAGCCCTGCCACTGGTACTTTTGCGGATCCTTGAGCGCCCAGCGAAACATATCCATCCACTCCCGAAACAATCGCCCGGCCAATTGATGGCTGTGAAGTCGCAGCCAGTTTGATAGAACCAATTTTTTCTGTGTTGCCGTGATAGCTGATTTCAAGAATTACATTTCCTGATCCTGGAAAAGTTATCGGAGTGTGAAAGTACACATCAGTAAACGCACCATTTCCGAATATGACCTCCCGGTTGACCACTTCTGAAAAGTTTAGAGTTTCCAGGTCCGCCGGGTCAAGAGTTGCATTTGCCCCGTAAGCCAGCCTGATTTTGAAGAAAGGTAGTTTTCCACTGCCTTGGTGAAATAAGCGCAGTCCGGAAACAGTTCCGGCAAGTCCCTGCGGCAAGGCGGACGACGGATAGATAAAATATCCCTTATAAGACGGATTTTCCGCCGGACTCATGCCAATATCTCCTTTTTGACCTGCAACCGGCAGAGCTGTGATGCCTGCAGTACCTGAAGCAGTGACATTTTTTTGGACAAATGAATAATACGTGAATGTAGGTCGGGTTGTGTATGAAAAAAAGTTATCATTCAGTCCGCTGATAACATAATTCGGATGTAACACTTTTAGTGAATCTGTCCGGGTAGAGTCAATGATGTTTGTATTGCAGCTATAATCCCATTCACCGCAGCCCTTGTTCCTTTCCGCTGAGGTAGACACCAGACTGCCCTTGCATCGCATTGAATACGTCATTAGTATTTTCGAATACTGGTGGTGATCTCCTTCCGGAAAAGCAATCAGGGAATCTCTCGTTTTTGAACTGTACCTGAATCCATTAACCCACAGAGTATCCTGACAAAATGCATTGACAGTCATGATCAAACAGAATGAAATCATACTGATTATAACCTTGGTTCCGTACATTTTTCCAATTTTTTTTAATGTGGGATAAATGTACAAAATTAACTGGATTTTACATGACGTTCATTTTATGACATGTAGTTCCAGGCAGAGTCGTATAGCCCATGCTCCTCTATCCATGTGAGAAGACCGGCATACAATTCATGCTGACCCACAGTTGCAGAATCACCCAGTATGATTACTTTTTTTCTTGCCCTCGTCAGGGCCACATTCAGCCTCCTTTCATCTTTCAGAAAGCCGATTTCCCCTTTGTCATTTGATCTGACAAGGCTGATGGCGATGATGTCTTTTTCCTGTCCCTGGAAGCCATCGATCGTGTTGACCTCCACATCCATTCCTTCCCACAGAGTTTCCTCAGCAATCTGCTCACGAATGTACCGCACCTGTTCTGCGTACGGACTGACAATTCCCATTTTGGAACCCAAGAAATTTTCTCTGTGCAGCAGGAAGTACTCTCTCAGGATAAAATATTCACCCGGAGAAGCATAGCTCTGCCTTTCACTTTGCCACTCCTCTTCAAAGCCGCAGCCGGCAGTATCAATAAAAACCAGGGGTTGATGGTCGTTGCGGATCAGGTGGTCTGCATTGTCAGCATGTGAATAGAGTAATCCCCCGTAAAACCGATGGTTGCTAAATCCCAGGATGTCCTTATGCATCCTGTATTGAACCTCCAGAATGCTGCTGTGTGGTATTCTCTCGGCCAAAAGATCCAGAAGTGTCAATTCCATGCCCAGCGAAACGGCTTCCCTGCTTTTGACCGTGGGTGGGAGTTGTTTGTGATCTCCGGCAAGGATGACGCGGCCCCCTTTCAACATGGCATTCCAGCACTCAGCTTCAGTGGCTTGTGACGCCTCATCAATCATCACTGTTTGAAACCCTATGTCCTCCAGCAAAGGATGACTGGCCCCCACCAGTGTGCAAGTGATGACTTGCGCTTCAGT
>JAJTEZ010000147.1 GCA_021298335.1 Saprospiraceae bacterium
TTCAAATTGCAGGAGTAAGTCAGGGGAAAGCGCAGAAGTTTGCCCGTCCATTCATAGAACTTATCAAAAAGTATGTCGAGGAAAACGACATTGACAGGCCTACGGAGGTAGTCATAAAGCAGGTAGCCAATAAATCCAGAAATAAAGTTACTATCATACAGTCCATAGACCGAAAAATGCCGTTTGAAGACATTGCGCGTCAGGTCGAAATGACCTATGACGAGTTGTTGTATGAGCTGAATGGCATTGTGGATGCAGGCACTAAACTGAATATCAATTATTACATCAAAGACCGCATTGATGAAGAAATGATTGACGAAGTGTTTGAATATTTTAAACATTCGGCCACTGATGCTGTAGACGATGCTATCCGGGCCATGCAGGAAGACGACATCAGTGAAGAGGAAGTATTGTTGACAAGAATCAAATTTATCTCTGACATAGCCAATTGACGCCCATGGTGCAAATAATCATCATCAACGGTCCCAACTTAAATCTACTCGGAATACGCCAACCAGAGGTGTATGGTACGCGCTCTTTTGAGGATTACTTTATCGAACTGGAAAACAGTTTTCCGGAGTATAATCTACATTACTACCAGTCGAACCATGAAGGTGATCTCATTGATAAAATTCATGGAGTTGGTTATAGGTACGACGGCATTGTCTTGAATGCCGGTGGATTTACGCATTCTTCGATTGCCATCGCAGATGCGCTCAGGGCCATTTCCACTCCTGTCATTGAGGTACACCTTACAAATATTTATGAAAGAGAACCCTTCCGTCATACCAACTATATTAGAGAATCTGCCATGCATAGCATTGTCGGTAAAGGGTTGGAAGGGTACCGTGAAGCCATTCTTTACTTGAAGGACCACGTCATCAAATCCTGACGCAAAGCAACATTTCACCTTTCTCCTTGTTGGTGAGGCAGAAAAATTTGCTTCACACATGCGAACCTGGATCTTCTTTTCATTGCTGTTTTTCGTGTCCTGTCATCGCGACATTGACATCTTCACCCCTGATGTACCTGATTCAGAATTTGCATACCTCGCACTGGGAGATAGCTATACCATTGGGGAAGGAGTGAAACCAGAGGAGTCGTTTCCTGTGAGTCTGGAGTCAGGGCTTGTCAGGGAGGGTTTCAGCGTCACAAAACCAAGTCGTGTGATTGCACAGACTGGATGGACTTGCGGAAATCTTCAGACTGCTTTGGATGAAGCCCGCATTGAACCTGGAGAATACAATTTGGTCACGGTTCTGATAGGAGTCAATGATCAATACCTGCGGATTCCGGTGCAACTATACCCGGATCGTTTTGCTGCTGTGCTTCAACGTGCCATCAGAATCGCCGAAGACAAGGACAGAGTCATCATTGTTTCCATTCCGGATTACAGTGTTACGCCATTTGTCAGTGGAAGCAATGCGCAAAGAGTCAGAATGGAGCTTGAAGAGTATAACAGGCTGAACAGGAAGATTGCAGACAGTCTTTCAATTGCTTACGTGGATATTACAGATATTTCCAGAAAAGCAGGGGCTGATCTTTCCTATTTGGCTGCTGATCGTTTGCACCCGTCGGCAAAGATGTATAAAGAGTGGGTAGAGAGAATAACACCTGTCGCGTTGGAATTGCTGAAAAAATAAAAAGCCCCAAGAAATAAATCTCAGGGCTTTTATGTATGTTAACCTAAAAGGTGGTTATTCCTGTATCAACTCAAACTGCACCTTCGTGGTCAGTTCTTTGTGTAAATGCAGATCTGCGGTATAGGTCCCCAATTCTTTGACTTCTTCAGGCAAGTGAATCTTTTTTCTTTCAATATCGAGATCAAACTGATCTTTCAATGCCTGTGAAATTTGTACGCTGGTCACGCTACCAAAAATCTTTCCTGAAGTACCGGCTTTGACACCAATTTTAAGTGTCTGTCCCTGGATTTTTGCTGCCATTGCTTTGTATTCATCCAGTCTTACAGCTTCTTTAGCTTCTTCGTCTGCGATGATTTCTTCGCGCTTCTTGCGATTGATTACGTTGGCGTTCACTGCCAGACCCTGAGGAATCAGGTAATTTCTGCCATATCCGGGCTTTACTTTCACGATATCGTGCTTGTCACCCAGTTTTTCTATATCTTTTAAAAGTATGATTTCCATTTGTAAAGATTTAAGAGATTATTTTAACAAGTCAGCCACATAAGGCAGGATTGCCAAATGTCTGGATCTTTTTACAGCTACAGCTACCAGCTTCTGGTACTTCAGTGAGTTACCGGTAATTCTTCTGGGAAGAAGTTTGCCCTGCTCTGTGATAAATTGTAATAAAAATTCTGAATCCTTATAATCAATATACTTGATACCATATTTTTTAAAGCGGCAATACTTCTTGCGCTGCTGACCAATGGTTGGATTACTTAAAAACTTTATATCGTCTCTTGATGCCATTTTTTGAATCTTTTAAATTTGAAAGTGGGATTTATTCTTCTTCATTGCCTGCAACAGGTGTCACAACTTCAGGCTGAGGCGCCGGAGCGATTTCCTCTTTTACCGGAGCAGGAGCAGGTGCGGGAGCAGCTGCAGCAGCACTACCAGCTTCATAAGGCTTTTTCTTTGCCTCTTTCTTCTTGTAGGCACTGATTTTTCCTGAACGGCGGTCTTCGTTGTACTTCACACCATACT
This sequence comes from Saprospiraceae bacterium, assembly GCA_021298335.1. Taxonomy (GTDB): domain Bacteria; phylum Bacteroidota; class Bacteroidia; order Chitinophagales; family Saprospiraceae; genus OLB9. The sequence continues at coordinate 2,664 of JAJTEZ010000147.1, forward strand.
TGTCGAGTTTGACTGTCAGAAAACGCATGATGCGCTCATCACGACGTAAGGCCAGCTCAGTTTTGACAATGGCACCCCCTGTCGTCGCAGAAAACTCAATGCAGTAATACACGCCTGAAGACTTTTTGCCAATAGGATAGGCAAGCTGCTTCAAACCCATTTCATTCACATGCACAATCGTACATCCCTGATCCTTCAGGAGTGTTTGATATGTGCTGGCTGTCGATTTTATTTCATCACCTGACAGAACGGGATCGATGATGAAAGTAACTTCATATTGATTCATATTATATTGAAGTAATAAATGGTGAAAAAAAATTTTAATTCGGGCTGCAAAGGTATAATAAATCTTTGATTTACAAAAAAATACCTCCAAAAAAGCACTAAAATACAGCCAGTTGGTGGCGATATTCAACATTTTTGCAAAAAAAAGTATGACAATTGAGCCAAATTACTCTTGGAATCTACTCAATCTCTTCATTGATCACACTTTACCTGTTGGCATCTCCTCACTTTTCAGTTCCAGATTCAACACATCCCTTGGACACACTGCGCTGCATATGCCGCAGCCCACACAACTGGCCCGGACAATATCCTCACCTCTTTGTGCATATGACTTTACGTCAATGCCCATTTCACAATGGTTCGAACATTGTCCGCAGGATATACACTGGCCTCCGTTGGTGGTAATCCGGAATCGGGGTTTGATGTCTGCCGGGCGTCCCTCATTCGTGTACTTAAGCCGAAGGGTTTGAATCAGGCCCATGTAGGCTGCCAGAGGACATCCAAACCTGCACCAGAGCCTGTTGCCCAGAATGGGGTAGAAACCCACACCTGCTACACCTGAAAACAGGCTTCCAATGACAAAGCCGTACCAATGACTTAGTGAATGACTGGAAATGCCAGCCAAGGTCTCTGCTCCCGTAAATCTCGTATAGAGAACCAGGATCGTCATCATTATACAAAGGATAAAAATGGGATAGATTGTGCGTTGCTCGATACGCCAGGCAGTGTCAGACTTGTCTGACAGGTGACGGAAACCATCGCCTGCAGTTTCTGCAAGTGCCCCACACCCACATACCCAGGAGCAATACCAACGCTTACCATAATACCAGGTCATCATAGGTGTGACGATGGTAAATCCGGCTATGCCCCAGAAAAGCATCAGCCAACCCAACTTGCCGGCTGCCATTAAGCCATCCAGATGCCAGTCAAAAAAGAAAGAATAGTTCAAGGGCCAGAAATGCTTTATATCCACATAGGGGTACCTGAGTGACATCAGGATTTCCGGAAGAAGAAATGCAAATGCTACCTGAAAAAACATGATGGAGTAAGTTCTGTATACCTGGTATCTATCGTTTTTGTACTTTCGGATAAATGTAATACCGAACAGAATGACAGCCCATGTGTAAAAAAAACCATAAGCAAACCATTCACTGGCAGGGCTTCCTTTCAGGCAGTGACTTAGTGGGTCAAACAAACGAATTAAGCCTGTATTTTCCTCGCCCCCTGTACCCAAGCCCAGCCAAGATGGCCGCCAGTAGAGGATGCTATACAGCGATGTCAGCAAAACCGCCAGTCCCCAGGCTTGCCATCGCCGGGAAAAAAGCGGCTGATACCACAAGCCCTCTGGCCCTTTTGGACCTCTTTCGGTTGTTTTCCTGTGTAAATACAAATAGCTCAACGATGCCACCACCACAGGAAGCCTGAAAGGTAGGGGCAACCAGAATTGTGCTGCCAGTGCGAGCCAGGCCAGCAGTCCCAACCCACTATAAATGGCTGGTGTCAGTCCGAATATATCTTTGCGAGCTACTGGATACATTGCTGTGGAGTGGATGGACGATGTTCAAGTACATGTAATGCAAACTGTTGAAATAGCTGGTGATAGTTTTCTGAAAATTCAGGTTCAAAGCTGGCACGTATCCACGACCGGATGACATCTTCAACGGGTGTTTGATCTGACAGCCACTGCTCGCAGACAGTGTGCCGCAGCCTGACACCCAGGCAAAGAATTCCAGTGATTTTTTTGGATTCTGAGTGATATTGCACACGAATGGATTTGTTTTTTTGGGGTTGCTGCCAGGAAATACTTATTATTTCTTTCGATGAGCCTGGCAGGATATCCCCATATTGTTGCATGTGCAGGGAGAAAAAGGCAGCGCTGTTGTACCAGATTCGGGGCTGATATGACTCGCGTTGCTGCACCAGGATTTCAGCCAGTTGTTCCCCCATTTGCCTGGCAGAATACCATACCGCCTCAGTGGTCTTTCTGCCAGGTAAGGCATGTTGCAGTTCAGCACAGTCGCCAATGGCGTAAATGCTTGGTGAAGATGTTTGCAGGTTGTCATTGACCACAATGCCCCTCCGGGTCAGAATTCCTGCTTCGCTTGCCAGCTGATGATCAGGCAAAACTCCTGTTGTGACGCCCAGCATTGTGCACGGTAGAAGGCCATGTTTTTTGAGTCTGATGTATTGGATTGCATTCTCCTGACTTATCAGTTCCTCAATTTCGTCTTCAAGGATTAATTGTACGCCATGCTTTCGGATATGTTGGGTAATTATGACTGCTTCCTCCTGTGGGAACAGGTGGTTCATGTAGGCACTTTCCCTCACGATCATTGTGGTAGATATGCCTCTGGAGAGCAACATTTCTGCAAGTTCAATACCGATGAGACCACCTCCAGCAATGGTTGCGGATTGTGGGTACTTGCTTGTGAGTATTTCGATTTTCTGCAGGTCTCGAAGGTGATAAAGTCCGGTAACGCCCTGGAGTTCTTCTGCCCACCAAAACGGGCGGTGGACTTTTGATCCTGTTGCGATCACCAGTACATCGTAGTGAAGCATTTCCTGATGTTGAAGAACAACAGCTTTTGTGGAGGGCTTGATTTGGGTCACTCTATCGTGAATGCGACTGATGCGTTCTGTTTTCCAGAAATCTTTAGGGTGGATTAGTACGTCATCCATTCTCACCATTCCCATGTAGAGATACATCAGGGATGTTCGTGCAAACGGGTATGGATTTTCTTCTGAAATAAGGGTGATACTATGTTCAGATCTCTCTGCAAGAGCGGTTGCCAGTGAACAGCCTGCAATTCCATTACCAATGATGACGACATGCATGAGAGAGTACGCTTTGACCCAAAATCAAAAATACGGAGAAATCGAATGAAGCATGCCATTTTCATACATTCATATCGCGAAAATCAGATCAACTCAGGCAGCTGCCAGCTTTTGCAATGTGTGTTTGCTGAGTTTTTGTTCAACCTGGTCCCTATCTACGAAATACTCTTTGACATCCTTTTGTGATGGAAGATCAAACATAGCATCCGTCAGAATAGCTTCGCGTGTTTCCTTGTCAAGAGGTTCCAGGTAGGTCAATACAGGAAGTCTGCCGATTAATTCAGGGATCAGGCCAAAGTTTTTGAGGTCCTGGTGTGTAATATACTGTAGCAGGTTGTCTTTATCGATCTGTTTTTTGGCATCCTTGCTGAAACCTATAATCTGGGTATTCAATCTTCGGGATATTACTTTTTCGATACCTGCAAATGCCCCTCCACAAATAAACAGAATATTCGACGTATCGATTTTAATCATTTTTTGCTCGGGGTGTTTCCGACCCCCATGCGGGGGTACATTGACTTCTGTACCTTCCAGCAATTTCAGTAATGCCTGTTGCACACCTTCTCCCGATACATCCCTTGTGATGGAAGGATTGTCATTTTTTCGAGCAATTTTATCGATTTCGTCGATGTATACGATGCCCCGTTGCGCTGCCTCCACATTGTAATCACATGCTTGTAAAAGCCGACTGAGCATACTTTCCACATCTTCGCCTACATAGCCGGCTTCAGTAAATACAGTCGCATCCACAATCGCAAAGGGCACCTCTAGAAAGCGGGCAATCGTTTTGGCAAGAAGGGTTTTTCCTGTGCCGGTTTCACCAACCAGTATGATATTTGATTTTTCAATTTCAACTTCATCTGATTGATGGTTGAGCCTTTTATAGTGGTTGTACACTGCTACGGACAGGTATTTTTTAGCATCATCCTGGCCAATCACGTACTGGTCCAGAAAGGATTTGATCTGCGCAGGTGTGACAGAACTAAATAAACCTGGAGCTTCCCCATTGGTTTTTTTGGATTTATTGCCACCCTTTAGTTCCTCATGGATGATTTCATGCGCCTGTTCAACGCATGCCTCACAAATGTGACCATCAATGCCGGCGATGAGCATGAGCGCATCCCGCTTGTCTTTTCCACAAAACGAGCAGCGGATATTCTCTTTAAACTTAGCCATGAATTACGGTTTTAGGGAATTATTTTTCTGCGGATTTTCTTTCCAGAACTTCATCCACGAGTCCGTACTCTTTTGCTTCGTTGGCAGTCATCCAGTTGTCTCTGTCAGAATCCTTTTCGATATCTTCAAATGTCTTGCCGGTGTGGTGAGCCATGATATCATACAACTCATTGCGCAACTGCTTGATGAGCTTATACGAAATTTCCATATCGGTAAATTGTCCCTGCATGCCGCCTGAAGGCTGGTGAATCATAACCCTGGCATGCGGAAGGCAGGTTCTCTTTCCTTTTTTACCGGCACAAAGAAGTACAGCACCCATCGAAGCTGCAAGCCCTGTGCAGATGGTGGCCACGTCGGGAGAAACATACTGCATGGTGTCGTAGATCCCCATACCCGCGATAACTGAACCTCCGGGACTGTTGATAAACAGCTGAATATCTCTTTTTGGATCCGTAGACTCCAGAAAGAGCAGTTGTGCCTGGACCACATTTGCTACATAGTCATTGACCGGCACACCCATAAAGATGATCCGATCCATCATCAACCGGGAAAATACATCCATTCCCACAATATTCATTTGCCTTTCTTCTATCACCTGCGGTGTAAATCCCTGAATGTCAGGAACGGAATTTTCCATGAACGTATCCAATCGCATACCATTCATTCCCATGTGTTTTACGGCAAACTTTCTAAACTCATCCTGAGTAAACATAAGTATCAGTATTTATAAGTGAATAACAAATACGCAACACATCAAACCACCCCTGAGAAGAGACAGCCTGCGTTTTTACAGCGCATCATACTTATAACAACGAGGATTACAAATTGTTAACCTGCTTGTTGAGCTCCTTCACTTTTTCTACAAAATCTTCCTGCGAAATAGCAACATGCTTTTTCTGCACTGTTTCCTCAATTTTCTGGAACACTCTATCGGCCAGGACTTCTTCGTAGGCTTTGTTCACCTGATCCTTATCTTTCATCAGTCGGTCTACAGTACTGGAAATAAAGGAATAATCCATATTGCCGTAATTTCTCATGTAGGAAAAGACAGCATTGGCAAAATGTCTGCGTAAGTCTTCTTCGACGACTTCAATATCAAACCTTTTTGCGAGGCTGCTTTTTTGCAAGGACCACTTCATGTTTTTTGCAAAAGCATCAAATTCTGTTTCAAGAACTTCGTCAGTGACGTTTTCGGAAGTTTCTTTCAAGTAGCGCTTGAGGAACGCTTCCGGCAAAGGGATGGTATTTTTTTCCATCAGGGCGTCCATGATGTCACGGTACATAAACTGTGATGCCTGATTGTCATAGTATTTTTTCAAATCGTGGTGCAAAAATTGGCGAAGTGACACTTCGTCAGTTACTCCAGGATCTCCGAATGTTCCAAAGAATTCCTCATTCAGTTCTGCAAGTTCTACCCTCGAAGCTTCGATGATTGTCCCCCTGTAGGTGCTTCCAGGTTTGTTTTCCAGGTTGTCAGGGAGCTTGAGTAGGTATTTATCGACGTGGGACTCCGAATTGTCTTCCAGTGTGTAGACATCAAAATCGATAGTGTCTCCCACTTTTTTTGTCAACAATTCATGTTTTACACGCTCGTCTTTGATAATATTGACCAGAATAGAAAACTCAGAAGTCCAGCCTCCATCCAAAATCTCTCCATTTTGGGTTTCTACAGCTTCAATTTTGAGGATATCCATTTCCAGGATCGTATCTTCAGCCAGAGTTCTCTTTCCGAAACGGCGTCTCGCAGTCTGCAGTTCTTCTTCGATCAGGGTATCTGGTATCGTAACATCATACCAGTTATAGCTATCATTTTCTGATACACCTTGCACGTCAACCTCAGGTGCAAGACCTATCTCAAATGCAAATGTGTATGGTTTGAGTTGATTTACTTCCAGCTGGAAAACATAATTTTCTTCTCTGACAGGAAGGGGCTGACCCAGGTAATTCATTTTGTGTTCGTCGAGATAGCCAAATAGCTTTTCCTGCAGTGTATCGTTAATCACATCCAGCAAGATATTTTTTCCTGCCATTTTCTTCACAACAGACATAGGGGTCATTCCTTTGCGGAATCCCTTCATCTGCGCTTGATTTTTATATTTCTTAAGTTCTTGTTCAAACTTGCCTGCGTAATCTTCCGGTTCCAGTGTCAATTCCAAAGTCAGGTGTAATGCATCAGCATCCTTTCTAACAACTTGCATAAATCAAAGATGGTTTAGGATATCAAAATCTATCTTCTTCAGCGGAAAACTAACACACGTGCCGGTTCAAACGTGTGCGGGTGGAGGGACTCGAACCCCCAAGCCTCGCGGCACCAGATCCTAAGTCTGGCGTGTCTACCAATTTCACCACACCCGCTTCCAAAAGTGGCGCAAAGATAAGAAAAAATTCCCAATTCAAAGAGAATTTTGAAGTTTTTATTCATCCAAACTACTTGCATCCAGCAATACTACCTCCGTTCGCCTGTTGAACCGATGTTGTTTTTCTGTGCATGCAACTCCATTTTTACATTGATTTCTCAATGCATTCTCTCCCATGCCCCTGATTTCTATACGCTGTTCATCGATGCCAGCCTCACTCAGGTATGTGCGTGCAGCACCAGCCCTGTCGATCGACAATTGCATATTGTATGCCGAACTTCCCCGACTATCTGTATGGGATACAAGGCGGATGCGTTTTGTGGCATGTGCCCTGAGCCATGCTGCGAGAGTATCCAGCTCATGCGCGGCGCCTGGCACTATGCTGCTGCTGTTGTAATCATAATAAATCTGATCCATTACAAGAACAGTACCCCCCTCTGCTTCCACCAGTTCATCATCGGCCTCCTCAGCTTCTTCCGAATTTTCTGAATTCAATTGCTGATCGGCTTCCGAAGGTTCCATAAGTATATGAACGGTATCGCCTACTACCTGCCGGTCATACAACATTCTTGTTTCGGCATACCCGTCTTTTTGAATGGAAATCAGGTACTGACGCTGTGCGGAAAGTCGGGTGCTGCTTTTTCCGTCCTGATCGACACTCAGTATTTTCTGTTCTTTTGACTTTTGAGGGGAAAGACGCAAGATCAGTTCTCCACCGCTATCCCCGTCCAGTAATTGCAGGTTGTATTCAGACAAAGTAAACTGGTTTAAGTCTGAAGTAAGGGATGTTATTCGTATTTCTGCGTTAGGCACAGGATCAAGACTTAACTTGTCCAGAGTAAAAAAGTGAACATCCACAGCCTCTGCCTCCCCGAGTGGTAAAATGGATTCTTTTGTTTCCCAGCTGTAAATGTCGTCCTTTCCAAGTCCTCCGGGTCTGTTGCTTGCAAAATAACCAGATCTTCCATTGCTGCGAACAATGAAACTCAGATCATCGTAGGGCGAATTGAAAGGAGGGGCCAGAACTTCCGGTGCTGACCAGATACCTTGCTCAAGGCGGGATACATAAAGGTCAAGTCCGCCAACTCCTCCCGGACGGTCGGAGGTAAAAACAGTAGGGAGTCGTTTACAAGCGTAGGAAAAATTTCGTTGTATGGACTATTGATAGCATTCCCCAAAGAGATTACACCCCCCCATTCCGTACCATCAAAGTAAGCAGCATACAAGTCCATTTTGCCAATGCCTCCGGCTTGGTTTGAACTAAAAATCAACGTCTTACCAGACGAATTGATGGTGGGGTGACACACAGAATATGCATGGGCCACCAGAGGAAGGGGTCGGACCTCAGCTTTTGCCTGGTTGAGGCTGGCTGTCATGATTCTCAGGTAGAAAGTATCTGATGCCCCGCTTCCGGGTCCTTTTTTTTCCTTGAAGGTTCGCGTAAAATACAACATGTTTTCTGCGTCATGATAGCAGGCTGGTCCTTCGTGATAGGGTGAATTGATGTTGTTGTCAAACATACCCTTTTCTGACAATGAATTTTCCTCATGGACCTTTGCAAAGCCGAGATCAAAAAATGCATCGCCAGTCTGCGTGTCCCAGATTTTACCTTTAGGCCCCGTAAATACATAGACTATTTTGTCTCCTGCAAAACAAGGTGAGCTTTCCATATTGGGTGAATTGATGCTCTGTTCGTTGGTAATTATCGCTTTTTTCATCACTTTTTGCCGCAGGATCTGCTGACCTGAAATTTCTGAGAATGTCCAGCTAGAAAGGATCAACAAACAAAGGATATGGATTCCGGAATGGTTCATTCGAATTAGAAGTAACGGGGGTTTACAATGACAGTTTTGATTTTTCGGGGAATGAAATTGTAATTCAGAATCATTTCAAGGCTACCGTTATCTATGGCGCGGATTCTGGAAAGGGTGATATCATATGCAAATCCAATCATGATGCGGTCGGAGACCTGCACTGCAGCCAATAAGTCCAGGGATTCACCCAGATCGCCCCTTGCACCTCCCGACCTGTAAGTTACTCCCACCGTATATTTGTCAGTGAGTGTTGCGCTACAGTTCAGGTCAAAGCCCCAGGGAGTATTTTCTGCCCCTCTGATCATGATCTGGGGTGTAATTCTAAGTTGTCGGTCTACTGAAAACGTAGCGCCACTCATGATCATCAAATGCCGAACCTCTGTGGAAAATGTGTTGTTGATATCAAAATCCAGGTCTGTGCGGATCATTCTTGGCACGGCAGCGCCCAGAAAGAAACTATTGGAGCTATAATACAATCCAAATCC
>JAJTEZ010000148.1 GCA_021298335.1 Saprospiraceae bacterium
GGGACAATCAATGTTACCGGAGATCGTGACACTTCCTGGACCGTAGAACTTGCTATTCCCTGGTCTGTGCTTGAGGAGGGCAATCTTCATCCTGGCCCTCCAAATCATGGTGAGGTATGGAAAATGAATTTTTCGCGCGTCCAGTGGGAAATACAGCCTGTAAATGGCATATACCAAAAAGTGAAAGATCAATTCACAGGGAAAAATCTTCCGGAAAACAACTGGGTCTGGTCCTCACAGGGGCGAATAGACATGCATCAGCCTGAAACCTGGGGACTGGTCGTTTTCTCGGAGGCGCATGACAATGCTATTACCGGTGAAGTTTTAGAAGAGGATCATATAAGATGGCAACTTCGACAGGTGTATTATGATCAAAGAAGATTTTTTCAACTTCATCAATCTTATTCTTCCGATTTTTCTTCGTTTCAGAAAGATGGTATCCAGGGTTTTGTGTTGGGGAGTGCAGCCTGGCTGGCACAGAAATGTGTCGACGGGTATTGTTATTTTATCAATCAGGATGGAAGAGTTTGGCAAAAGCCGAAAAAATGATGGGTCTCCGAATCTTGGTCAGGAAGGAGACACATTTGTTATTTTCCGTAATTTGACTAACTTCGAATTTCTGAATGATCCCGTTTATTTATTGGGCTCTGCTCTTTACGTTAGTAAATTAAATAAAATGCACCGAAGAACCTTTGTCAGAGAAGCAGCTGTTTTAACAACAGCAACCCTGCTTATACCTGGAACAAGCCTCCTGGGAAATAGCAATCCATTGACTCAAAAGAACTGGGCCTGGGCACGCCCGAATGCAAAATGGAGTATCGACAACTGGAAATCTGCGCTCACTAAAGCAAAGGAAAAAGGGATCGATGCCATTCTTCTGGAGGTGTATAACGGCACAACTACATACTTTGAAGGTGGTCAGTTGCCAATGGTCGATAACCTGACAGAAAAGCTGATTCCAGTTTGTCAATCTATCGGTATGGAATTTCATGCCTGGATGTGGACTATGCCTTGCAATGCCCCTTCTGTGATTGAAAAGCATGCCGACTGGTTTGCTGTCAACAGACTTGGTCAACCGGCTCATACACACCCTGCCTACGTGGGATATTACAAGTTTTTGTGCCCATGTCACCCTGAGGTCAGGGAATTCATCCAAGGTAATGTAGCATCGCTGGGGAAAATATCGGAAATTGATGGCATTCATCTCGACTATGTCAGGCTGCCGGATGTCATTCTCGCAGAAGCATTACAACCAAAATACAAGCTGGTACAAGACAGGGAATTTCCAGAATTTGATTATTCTTACTCTTCTTATTGCCGGCAACAGTTTATGGAGAAATCAGGATTGGATCCGGTCAAAGACATCCAGGATCCGGCAAATCATCAGGAATGGGTGCAATTCAGACGAGATAGCGTATCACATCTTGTCAATAATGCGCTTGCACCAGAAGCACGAAAATATGGAAAACAAATCACAGCCGCAGTTTTTCCAAACTGGCAACATGTGCGTCAGGAATGGCATACGTGGGACCTTGACGGATTTCTACCAATGCTTTATCACGGATTTTACAACCAGGACATTGATTTTATACAGAGGGAAACAAAAGCTTCACTCGAACGTCTGCAACACAAAAAGCCAGTATATAGTGGTGTTTTTGTCCCCGATCTCACGCCGGAGAAGTTGCCACTCGCAATCCGGGAGGGCCTGAATGGCGGAGCATCCGGCTTTTCATTGTTTGATTTGGGCAGTATGACGCAGGAACACTGGCAGGCACTGGGGTAAATTATTTTTCACAGAAACAGAAATCATTTGGAATAAAATTTAACTTTGTTATCTATCAAAACAAAACACCATGCATTTAGCCACCATTGACTGGGTCATTATCGCCCTGTTTTTTATTTTGACCATGGCCATCGGATTATTGGTTTCCAAGAAGGCTGGAAGCAGTAGTAGTGAATATTTTTTGGGAGGGAGAAGTATGCCTTGGTGGTTGCTGGGTATATCCATGGTGGCGACTACGTTTTCTGCTGATACTCCCAACCTCGTAACTGACCTGGTAAGAACAAATGGCGTAGCCGGTAACTGGGCATGGTGGGCATTTTTGCTCACGGGCATGCTGACAGTATTTGTGTATGCCAAATTGTGGCGCAGGTCCGGAATTACCACCGACCTGGAGTTTTATGAAATGCGATATAGCGGACCGGAAGCAAGGTTTTTACGAGGCTTCAGGGCATTGTATCTGGGAGTGTTTTTTAATGTCATGATCATGGCGACTGTCATGCTTGCAGGCATTAAAATTGGAGGAATTCTGTTGGGCTTAAGTGCGACCGAAATCGTCGTTTATGTCTCTGTGATAACTGTAATTTATTCTTCCATAGGTGGCTTTAAGGGAGTGATTTACACTGATTTTTTCCAGTTTGCTATTGCCATGATCGGAATGGTCTGGGGTGCAATATACATTGTTAATATGCCCGAGATTGGAGGATTGGAAGCCCTGTTGACACACCCGAATGTCCAGCCGAAGCTGAATATTTTTCCTGATTTCAACAACATGGATGTTCTGGTGCCTCTGCTCATCATTCCCATTGCTGTTCAGTGGTGGAGTGTCTGGTATCCGGGGGCTGAGCCCGGTGGTGGTGGGTATATTGCCCAGCGTATGTTGTCTGCAAAGGACGAAAAAAATGCTATCACCGCAACGTTATTATTTAATGCGGCGCATTATGCGTTGCGTCCCTGGCCGTGGATTCTTATCGCCCTTGCATCTATGATTGTGTATCCGGATGTAAGTGATATAGCCAAGGCATTCCCTAATATCTCACCATCCTTTGTCAAAAACGACCTTGCTTTTTCAGCGATGTTGTCGTATCTCCCTGCCGGCTTGCTCGGTTTGGTAATTGCGGCCTTGATTGCGGCGTTGATGTCGACCATTAGCACCCACCTTAACTGGGGAAGTTCCTATGTGGTCAATGACTTTTGGCAGCGATTTGTAAAACCCGAATCTAGTGAAAAAGAACTTGTCAATGTAGGCCGTGTGTCTACGGTTATTTTGATGATTCTGGCATCACTGATGGCGTTGCTATTGGAAAATGCAATGGCAGGATTTAATATATTACTGCAGATTGGGGCAGGTACTGGATTGTTGTTTATTCTCCGCTGGTTTTGGTGGAGGGTGAATGCGATGAGCGAAATTGTGGCCATGCTGTTTTCTTTTCTCATAGCATTATATATGCAATTTTATGGTGGCGACTTGTTAGAATACGAAAAGCTTATCATTGGCGTTGTGATTACCACAGTGGCCTGGATACTTACAGCTCTTCTCACAAAACCTACGGAGGAAGGAGTACTGGTTCAGTTCTACAAAGCGATTCGTCCGCATGGCATGGGATGGAAACCTGTGATTTCTGCAGGCAAAGCACAGGGAATTCTTACAAATGAATCAGAGAAAACAGGCAGACTGGCAACAGAGATTCTCATGATGTTTTTGGGGTGCGTGAGTATTTATTCATTACTTTTTGGAACCGGTTATTTCATTTACGGAAATATGATGTTGTGCTCCATTTTCTGTGTTCTTACTGTAGTCACAGCCTATTTAATGAAGAAATTCTGGTCACAGATCGGTTGATGATTTGTTAACCGACAGGGATGAAGTTTGAGATTACCTACCTGGGTGTACAGGCAGCATTGCCACATCGCGGAGGAATCACGACTTCGCAGGTAGTAAATATTCATGAAGATTTGTATCTACTTGACTGCGGTGAAGGGACGCAAATGAAGCTGGAGCAGTGGCATGTCAGGCGCAACCGAATTAAAGCGGTTTTGATTAGTCATCTGCACGGTGATCATGTATTTGGACTGCCCGGACTCGTTACCTCATTTTCTCATTTTCAACGAACATTGCCTTTGGTTATTATAGGACCACCCGGTATCAGAGAATTTCTATGTACTTCTCTGCGTATTTCTGAGGCCTATATTGGATTTTCACTGGATATCCGCGAACTATCACACGACGGCACACTCTGCGTGTATGAAGACAAGAACGTGTCTGTATGTGCATTTCCTTTACATCATCGTGTCAGGACGTATGGCTACCGGCTCAATGAACAAGTTGTTTTGAATGTCAATCGTCAAAAAATCGAGGAGTATCAGCTCACACCAGACCAAATCCGTGAAGTCAGGCAAAAAATTGACGTCAACGTAAAAAGTGGCCAAAAAGTTCCCTGGACAGAAATTGTCAGCCCGAAGCACTTGCCTCGCAGTTATGCGTTTTGTACTGATACGGCTTATTTCCCGGATGTGGTGGGATCGGTCGGTGGAGTAGATGTATTGTATCACGAGGCAACATATCTTTCTGATATGCAGTTGCAGGCTGTAGAGCGTTTTCACTCAACGGCCGCTGAAGCCGGGAGGATAGCGGCAGCAGCTGGAGTGGCGCAGCTGGTGTTGGGGCATATGTCATCAAGGTACTTCCAGCATTTGCCTTTTTTGGAAGAGGCGGGCATGTATGCAAGTAATGTGATGATAGCATCTGAGGGCCTGGTACTTGCCATACCTCAAAAAAAGACGTATCAAATTTTGCATTAAAAATATTTGAAATAAAAAATAATACCATTACCTTTGCGTCGCTTTTACAGAAAAGCCCTCTTTGAGGAGATCTGGTAGCTCAGTTGGTAGAGCAATACACTTTTAATGTATGGGCCCTGGGTTCAAGTCCCAGCCAGATCACATAAAGCCTCGAAAGTCCTTTGATTTTCGAGGCTTTTTTATTGATGATTTTTTGATTGCAGTTTACAGGGTACTTTTGAGAAAATCACGGATTCGACAGATTGAAAGATTAACTCGGCATTTTGGTTGTAGGCCATAAGACCAGGGAAACTGCTTCCCGATCGGGAATCCCTAAGTCAATGCGGCGTGTCTCCAGATACAATGTTAGGTTTCGGTCAAACCGAAATTCATTGTCTGACTATACTTTTTGCATATAAATACAGAATATTTCCTATTTTTATACTGAATTTAAAATCAGTGATCGTCAGGAGTCATTCATTCAATAAACAACTTCTCACCTACATCGCTTGCCTGGCACCGATGGTCTTGCAAGCGCAGGCAGTGATGCGTGTGGATGGTTCCATCCGTGTCGAAAATGGGTATGCCATCAATATTGGTAACCAGACGTTGCAACTGGCCACGGGTGCTGATATTGTTCTGTCACGCCAGCTGCCCGTTTCCAGTTTGATAGTAGAGAACAACGGCCAGATTACCGGTAATACATCAAGCCGGTTTATCGACGGCTGGGTACGGAAAGTGGGCGCTACGCCGTTCGACTTTCCCCTGGGGGACAGTCCTCAATCAGGACTAGCCCGCCTCGCACCCTTTGGAGCGGCCAGCCTATCACTTGCCTTCAAAAAAGATAACCCCACCACCATTGGTACTCCGGTCGGAACAGACCTCACCGGATTGTCCGGCCAACAATATTGGCAGTCAGCCGGGCAGGGATCAGGCTATCTCACACTTACCTGGGGGCCTGAAGCAATGGTAGGAGCATTGACAGGTAACGATCTGTCAAAACTTACCATAGCAGGATGGCACACTGCTGCCTCAGAATGGCAGCGAATACCCGCCATTGCTGATGTCTCTTCACTTCCTGCTGGTAGTACATCCACACCACTCCAGGGCAGCCTCACCACTGTTGCTACGGTTAATTTTGCAGCCTACAGCGCGTTTACCCTTGCCTCTCAGAACGAATGCCTTATCCAGGCACCATACATAACCGCCATCGTCCAGCCAACGTGTAATCCATCACAGCCAGGTGCCGTTTCACTGTCAGGGCTGCCCTCAGGGCCATGGATGCTGCTGATTTTGGGTCCGGATGGCGAGGAGATTCGGTCAGGTTCTGGCTCTACTTACACCGCCACCAGTCTGCGTCCCGGGGTATACCGTCTTTCCGTGATGGACAGCAACGGATGTGCCTCGCCTCTAACGTCGCCCTTCGG
>JAJTEZ010000149.1 GCA_021298335.1 Saprospiraceae bacterium
GGGTGTCGTATTATAATTGCCGTTATGGCAATCTGTGCATTGGTTTGCAATCGCTGCGTGAGCTCCATTCAGAACATAAAAATTGTTATGAATGCTAAAGCTGGCAGGAGCCCACCCTGGAGCAGTGGAGTGACATGTGACGCAGTCAGTACTGATTTGCAAAGTCGTGTGATTCGGATTTTGGGAAGTGGCGAAATCACTTTGATGGCAGGAAACACAGTCTGTTGGGGTTCCATCAAATCCTCCGGAATGACATTCCATGCAAGTAACAGACAAATGGGCACCCGTGAGTGCGAAGGCTGTTGTATTGTGGTCAAAGATGACATCTGCATCTCCGGTAGGGTGGCAAGCCAGGCATGCTGTACTACTGTAAAAATAACCACCTACACCTTCATGTTGGTCATTTGTTTCCGGGTTTTGATGGCATGTGACACACGTGAAATTGACAAAATTCCCCGGAGTCTGATGACATTCATTACAATTGTTCCATTTGTCCTTGTGTTTACCTGTAAATATTGGAAAATATAAGCCATCGTGCTGAAAGCTGGAAGGGTTCCATTCAGATTCATTATGACAAGTAGCACAATCAGTTGGAAAGCCCATAGATTCATGGTCCGGGTTTATGGTTGTGCCAAAATCATCTTGGTGACATCCGAAACAAGTGGTTGGCGTATTCAAGTAATCACCCTGGTGACAGGCTGTACAATTACTGGAAATAAGGGCATGGGCTCCATTCAGTGAATAGAAAGCATTATGATCTGGAAAAGAGGCAGGCGCCCATCCTGGATTGGTGGTGTGACACTTGGCACAATCATCGCCAAGTGCAAGTTGGGTATGTTTTGGATTTTGTGCGTTGTTTCTTTCTGTATTATGACAGGAAACGCATGTAGTCGGCGTACCTGTAAAACCGGAGGCATGACATTCAAGGCAAGTTGTCTGCAAATGTGCTCCAGTCAGAGGAAATTGCGTGGTATTGTGGTCAAACAATACATCTGCATCTCCTGTAGGGTGACAGGCCAGGCAGGCATCGTTGCGATAAAGATAGCCGGAAACAGCTAAATGCGCTTCCGATGTGCCAGGGTCGAGATGACACTGTACACAACCAAAAATAGTGAAATTACCAGCTACTTGATGACAATCGGTACACTGATCCCATGTACCGGCATGTTTGCCTGAATATACCGGGAAGTATAAGCCATCGTGATTGAAAGTGGAAGGCCGCCAGTTGTTTTCGCTATGGCAACTTGCACATTCATTGGAAAATAAATTTAACCTGTGATCAGGGTTTTTTGCTGTTTCGAAATCTTGATTATGGCATGCCACACATGTGTTTGGTGTGTTTGTATAATTGCCGTTATGACAAGTGGCACATTGAGAAGCAATTTGGGCATGTGCTCCATTCAGAGGATAAAATTGGTTATGAATGGCAAAGGTAGCCGGAGCCCACCCTGGATCTGTGGTATGGCAGCCCGCACAATCTGTGGACAGATTTAATGCCTTGTGATTTGGATTTAGAGCTTCTGAAAACTGAGCGCTATGGCAGTCCGCACAAATCATGCTGGTGCCTTGAAACCCTGCAGCATGGCATTCAATGCAGGCTGTGCTTTTATGAGCACCAGTAAGCGGAAAGGCAGTATTATTATGATTGAATGCATTGTCTCCACTTCCAGTTGGGTGACAGCCCAGGCAAGAAATGTCTGTGTAAGTGTACCCATTTATGCCGGTGTGGGCGTTATCAGTTTCGGGATTTTTATGACAACTTACGCAGGTGAATAGGCTATAGTCGTTGGGCTTCGTATGGCATTCCGTACAATCATTCCAGACTCCTTTGTGGGCTCCTGAATAGATTGGAAAAAATTGTACATCGTGAGAAGTAAAAGCTGCCGGTTGCCATCCCGGATCCAACGTATGGCACTCGGCACATTGATTGGAAAATCCGGCAGATTTGTGGTCAGGTGACAGTGTTTTTTCGAAATCAGACGCGTGACATGAATAGCAATTAGCTGATAGTCCACTCCATTCTGTACCAGTATGGCACGCCGTGCAACTGTTAAGCGAATGTGCTTTTTCAAGTGGAAAAAAACTATGGTCTACCTGTTCAGTATTCCATTCTGAACCAATAAGGCTATGACAGGAGGCACAGTCTTCACTAAAATTCAGTTGTTTGTGGTTTGGTTGCTTAGTATTCTCAAAGTCTGACCGGTGACAAGAAATACAGTCGACACCAGGCAAATTAAAGCGAAGGTTTGTGGCTTCCTGGTGACACGCTTGACAATCAACTGTGCCGTGAACGCCCATCAAGGGAAATGATGCATTCTCGTGTAATTCAGTGATATTTTCAACAATCCAGGATTGAGAAGTATGGCATCGATTACATTCGCGCCCTACAGATTGGCTGTGAATGTCTGTATGGCATGAAACACACTCAGTTTGAGATTCATTAAAAATCAGTGAACTATGACAACTTCGGCAATCAAGACCTGAATGCTGACCTCGTAAAGGGAAAGAAGTACTGTCATGCGTAAAAGTTGAAAGCGACTGGTTGTATGTCCAACTTTCCGGGTGGTGACAAGATGCACAATCGATTTTTAACTTTGCACCATGTGGGGATTGCGAAGACAAATGATCGGCACTGATACAGCATGAAATCAGTGATAAAAAATAATATATATGCCGATATTTTATCATTGTTATGCAAAAATAAGAAAATCCTTGTATTTTTTTAAGTATTATACTTCAATACGACGCTTAAAGTATTAAAAGTAGTATATCTATATTAATCAATGATTTTAAACAAAATGTGAACTACAAATAGAGACAATAATCGAATTAACAGTTTTCGAATTGAGTGATGAATGATGTGCAGATCAAATTACATAGAATAGTGTACATATAAATCCTGGCAAAGCTTCAGTTTTTAATTCTTTGAGTGAGAGTAATAAAATATCTGTGAAATTTCTGGCCTGGCTCAAAAGTTCCCTCATAACTGCACGATAGCGCTGTTTTTTTGGTGACATTCACAAAAAAGTTCAATCCGCCTATATGCTGGGATAACAATGATTCCGTATTAAAAAAGGTGTAATCAACTTTTCTATACTGTAATTCAATGTTACACCTCCCCTTGAAGATGTTTTTTGACATTCTACCACTGAAAATAGTACCTTTAAAATAAGATGTCTCTAAAAAGTTTACCGAGAGTTGAAGATTCGAGCCAATACCCGGTATGTTATTAATATATGTCGCTATAATATAATTTTTAGTTGGAATATTTCCACTGCCCTGATATCTGTAAAATACACTTGAGTTTAAGGTTATTCCTTTAAATGGCGTATAATTCATCTGGAAACGCCACCCCTGCCTGGTTTCCTGAGCAAGTAGCTGGTCAATAAATGTCTGATAGGATTCATAGTATATTATATTTCTTCTTTGATCGTAAGATGCTGACGCTGAAAGATTTCTTTTAATACGATACCGTAAATTTGCGTAAATACTCGTCAAAGATGCCGAATTCGAAGTGACGTAATTTACTTTTTTGTATAGATCTATTTCTGAAGACAAAAACAAATTGATAGACGGCAGGATATTATTGTTGTGCTGTAGATATAAAAACCTTCTGTCAGTTCTAAAATAGTATTGCTGCTCGGAAAAAGCCAGACTTGTCTGAGCCATACCCGTTCCGGATTTGATAGTTTTAGCCAGATAAACACCGTATTGTGGTAAGTTGGGATTAAATCCAAAATTACGAAAGTCCGGTCGCGTTCCGGCAAATGCTCCTATATTGAATAATCTGGTTTTAAACTCTGATTGTATCCCATCAATTGACCCGATATTTGCGACCTGGTTGTTTATTCTTCGACCTGCACTAATTGTATACCACGAATTTGGATTGTAAGTTAGAGACAGCGTAAACAAACGGGTATCAGACAACAAGGAAGCATTCTGGTTATCAAGTCCATATCTGTGTCTGTATGTGGAGTAAATTTCTGCAGACCAGGCTGATTGCCGAATATTGTTAGCCTTCAATGATACTGCAAAGCGAATTCGTTGATGGTTTGCAGTGCCCACTCCGGATATGTTTGCATTCGTTGAAAGTGTAATTCTTCCATTCCAGTTTTCCTTTAGAATTTCTTGTGTCTGAATCGTATCTACAATTATTGAATCTGTTACCGCTAATTTTTGTAAAATGGACTCTTGCGGCAACTGTACAGATACTTGTTCTTTGGGCTGAGTTTCAATTTTTCTAAGGGAAAAATAAGAGACGGAATCCCCTAATTCCGGTGACCACAAAGCAATAGATTCAGTAATGCAGGATGTGGTTGATTTTTTTCGTACTATCAGTACCTTATTCCATTCATTGCCACGCTTCAAAAACAAAGTATCACCCTCAGAAATTTCTCTTGTGCTCGAAAATTTTGCATAAATATTGCGGCTGCTTTTATACGAAACAACGCCTGTGATTCTTGAGAATTGACTTTGGGCCAATAGATTCTGAATTTGAAGAATCAAGAGTAATACTATCGCGATGTAAATCCTGTTTTTCATTATTCTTCTCCGTCAGGGTGACAACTATAACATGCATTGCTATTGTATTGGAAACCATTCACCCCGTTATGATCCGCCGTTACTTCAGACTGGTTATCATGCTCATGGCAATCGATGCAAGTAAATTGGGAATAATTATTTGGATTAAAGTGACAGTCTGCACAAACGTCCCATTCATTATCATGTTTTCCGCTATAGATTGGGAAATATTGATTGTCATGGTCAAATGTTGATGGGTCCCAGGCGTTTTGATTGTGGCACATTGTACAATTTGTTGGAAATTGAGCTGATTGATGATCAGGATTGTTTGTTGCGTTATAATCGCTCTGATGACAACCAAAACATGTTGTAGGAGTATTGTTGTAATTTCCGTTATGACAGTCAACACAATCTAGAGAGCTGTGAGCGCCAGTGATTACCCAAACGCTGTTGTGCTGCGGGAATAATGCCGGCTCCCAGTCAGGATCGGTAGTGTGACAAGTAGTACAGACATTTGATAATCCCAGCGTGTTATGATTCGGATTAGATGCTGAGTTAAAATCAGGCATGTGACATCCAGAACAGGTATTGGGAGTTGAAGAATAATTTCCGTTATGGCAAGCAATGCAATCATTCGAAATACTACTGTGGGCGCCTGTCAATGCATAAAAGTCACTGTGGTCAAATGAAGATGGAATCCAGGCTGCTTGATTATGACAAATTGTGCAATCTGTCGGATATTGCTGGATCAAATGCGAAGGATCTACAGTTGTGTTATAATCCTGGGTGTGACATCCGTAACAAGTGTTAGGAGTATTGTTGTAATTTCCATTATGACAATCATTGCATTGATTTGCAATAACCAAATGTGCTCCATCCAGTATATAAAAATCATCGTGATTTGGCATGCTAGCCGGCTGCCATCCAACTGCCGTAGTATGGCAACTTACACAATCTGTAGCAAAGTTTAAGCTGATGTGGTTAGGATTGGAAGCAGTATTAAAATCGGTTTGGTGACAGCCCACACAAGTAGAAGGTGTAGTGTTGTAATTCCCGGAAGTGTGACACATAATACAGTCGTCTGCAATTAACGCGTGGGCCCCGGTGAGAGGATAAAAACTGCTATGATTAAACGATGAAGGTATCCACGCATCCTGAGAATGACAATCTGTACAGTCTGAAGGAAACTGTTGCGTCTGATGATCTGGATTAGTTGTATTGTTATAGTCTGCCTGGTGGCACCCCACGCAGGTATTCGGTGTAGTAGAATAGTTTCCGTTGATGTGGCACTGTGTACACTGGTTTGCAATAGTTGCGTGGGCACCCAGGAGCGGATAGAACGAGCTGTGATCAAAGGTTGAAGGTGCCCATGTGTTTTGTGTATGGCAGTCAGTACAAGTGGTAGGGAGCTGATTAGTTTCGTGATCAGGATCGAC
>JAJTEZ010000150.1 GCA_021298335.1 Saprospiraceae bacterium
TTGTAATAGGTACTTCCTCGTACGGCTGCAGTGAGATAGTCCCACTTGTCTTTCCATTGCTTGTAAGCTTCTTCATGCTGGTGCTGGATGTAGAAAAACCAGATTGCAATGACAGAAAACAAGATGATAATAGTGAAATGTGTCAAAAAAAACTTGCCGAAATCAAGAAAATAGCCAAGAGTCAGAAAAATGGCAAGCAAAATGGCATTATTCAAATGAAGGCGCCATTTCTCATTTTTGAAAACATCCATTTTAATCAACGCAAACCTGTTGTGTATCACTACATAATATACAGGTCCCAGGAAAAACATCACAGGAATAGACCTGAATAATCTGTATTTAAACCGATCCCAACTGTTCAAGGCCTTGTATTCAGTGACAGTCAACGTGTTCACGTCTCCAATATCTCTTAGTTCCAGCTGACCATTATGCGAATGATGGATGTGGTGTGACTTTGCCCAATAGTGATAGGGAATAGTACTAAACAATGAACATACATAACCAATAATTTGTCTCGCTTTGTTGTTGCTGACAAATGTCCGGTGACCACAATCATGCTGGATGATAAATATCCTGACTAGAAAAAAAGCATTGAGAATACCTAATAAAAAAGTAAGCCAATAACTATAATCAAGTGAATAATACATCAGGATCCAGATCCCTATAAACGGAACAAAAGAGTTCACAATCTGAATGACTGCTTTTGTTGCGTCTGTCTTTGTATACTTGGCAAAGGATTTCAATAAACCCTTATCAATTTGAATGTTCTCCACTTCTATTCCAATAATTTAAAATGTGGTTCAAAGATAACGAAATTTCCGCAGTTGATTCTGTATCTTTGACAAATATCGGAGTGCAGTATTATGGTATCTTAAAACGAAATGAACGCATGGATTTATTCAAAAGTTCCACAGCCAGTCTAAAAATAAAAATTTTGTCATTTTCATGTTTGGCTTTCTGGCTATCATCCTGCTATAGTTTTAAGGGAATTGCCATTCCGCCAGAGATTCAGACCTACTACATTGACAATTTTCAAAATGGAGCACCTCAGGCTCCTGGAGATCTCAACCAGCGATTTGCAGAGGCATTGCGAGCAAAAATCAGAAATGAATCACGACTGATATACAATGAACAGGATGCAGACATAGTCTTTACAGGTTCCATCACCGGCTTCAGATTGTCACCCGAAGCCCCTCAAGCAGGCAACACCGTTGCTTTAAATAAACTGGAAATTTCTGTGTCCGTAGAATTCACTAATCAACGCATCGAGGGGAAAAACTGGAAAAAACAATTTTCCTTCTTCCGTACATTCCCCAGTGATCAGGATTTCATCAGCCAGCAAGATCAATTGATCAGCGACATTTTCAAACAACTGCTTGAAAATATTTTCAATGAGGCATTCACCGGCTGGTGATTCAGTTATTTATTTAAAATATGGAAAACCATAATGCCGCACTGTGAGTCATATTCTCCAGGACCAAATTCAAATTCCTGAGCCTTTCGGATGGCAAAAGTGACGAGACTTTTCTTATTAATAGTAGACAATTGACCGTTATACTCTGCACTGATCACACGGCCTTCCCTGTTTACGCAAAAATTAACTGTCACCTTTCCGGCTTCATCCGGTAGAATGATGATGCTTGGTACTTCTGCAATTTTTCGCTTTCCCAGTCCCTGCCCAGAAATTTCAATAAACAGGTCTTCATCAATTTCCACCTTGTTTACTGTAAAGTCTTCTGCTGGTCCCTGATTGACTGCCGCTGGTTCTGAATCATCGATTACCGGAACATTTGTTTCCTGCCCTCCAGCAGGATTTTCTACCGGCACCTCCTGCTCATTAGTTGGTGGGGTGCTTGGTTGATTCGGGTTGGCTTGTTCGGCTGGAGGAAGGGAATCCTCCACTTCTGATGGCTGCTGATTCACAACAGGAGGCTGCGTTTTAACGGGATTTGAAGTATTCTTAACTCCACAAATTGATCTGGCTTTCATTTCTCCTATGGCACTACCCATCTGCATTGCGGTTTCAAAATCTTTACATGCCTTAGTTCGCTGGCCATCCATATCATACGCTTCAGCGCGCCACTCAAAATATTCGACTTTTTTGGTTTCCAGGGAAATGGCAGCTGAGAAACTACTGATGGCTGCCTTGTAATTTCTGGAAGCTAAAAAAGTGCGGCCCAGCAAAGCTGCTGCCTCAGGTGAAATTCCTTTCAGTTCAATGCTTCTAAGGGCATCCTTCTTTGCACCGGCATAGGCCGCGAGCGCAAATTTTGCCTGCCCCCTGTGAATCAGAGCGTCTTTATACATAGAGTCTCTGACGATGACTTCGTTGTAGCTCGTGATGGCTTCATCATAACGCCCGGTTTCAAAAAGATATTCTGCTTTTACGTAGACAAACCCCGTCTCTGCATCCAATCCCTGAGAAAAAGCCGCCAGTTGATGGATGAGAAAGAAACTACATGCCGTGAGAATACGTTGGATGTTCATTGTTTACCTGTTTTATATATAAGACGAGAAAAGACAAAAAAATATTGGTTAACGAAACTTTAAAGTTTAGACGCCCTGCTTTTTCTTCTTTTTTTCTCCTTGAGTCATACTTCCGGGCAACTCAGCTTCAATCCATTGTTTCACTAAGTCCAATGGTATGGTTCGCAAGTATTCTTCCGTTGGCTTTTCACCATCTACTTTCGGAATTTTTACATTTTGCTTGCCAAATTTAATATAGGGTCCCCATCTGCCGTTTTCAATGGAAATTTTCTCATTTTCCCATTGCTGTATATACCGGTTGGCCTCTTTCGACAGCTTGGCCTCAATCAATTCGGCAGCTTGATCCAGTGTAATGGTATCCAGCTTATATCTCACCGGGATATTGACAAACAGATCATTCCATTTGACAAACGGACCAAATCGTCCTTTCCCTTTAGTGACCGGTTTTTCCTTAAAATAACCAATCGGTGCATTTTCATCCTGCTTTTCTTTCACCAGTACAAGTGCCTGTTCGAGAGTCAAATGCATGGGGTCTACCTGTCTGGGGAGGTTGACATAGAGTTCACCTACTTTAATGTAAGGGCCGTATCTTCCGGTATTGACAGTAATTTCCTCACCTTCCGAAGTGCCCAAAGTACGTGGAAGCTGAAATAATTCCATCGCCTCCTCGTATGTAATCGTTTCCAGTGACTGGCCTGGCTTGAGATTCGCAAACCGAGGTTTCTCTCCTTCTTTCAGTTCTTCTCTGTCTCCAATCTGAATGACCGGACCAAAACGTGTCATCTGTGCAAGTACCGTAAGTTCTCCTGACTTTCCAAGCTCTCGTTTTCCTTTCGCCCGCTCCGCATGTTCGAGCGTATTCTCTACAACTTCGTGGAATGGTCCGTAAAATTTCTTAAGCATAGAATGCCAGTCCACTCCTTCTACCGCAATTTTATCCAGTTGATCCTCTACATTTGCAGTAAAGCCATAATCCATAATCTGTGCAAAGTGCTCGGATAAAAAATCAGAGACTACCATCCCAAGATCTGATGGATACAAGCAATTTTTAGTTGCTCCGGTCATCTCAGTTTTGGAAGAGGATGAAATCAAGCCATCCCTGAGCACCATTTGGCGTGAACTTCGGGGCGTCCCTTCACGGCTTTCTTTTGTCACATACCCCCTCTCATCCTCCATGATTTTTGAAATAGTTGGAGCGTAGGTAGAAGGGCGGCCAATTCCCAGTTCTTCCAGTTTTTTGACCAGACTTGCCTCTGTATATCTACCAGGTGGTCTTGTATAACTTTCCGTGGCGTCGATGTGACTCATTTGCAGAAGTTGACCCGTTTTCAGAGGAGGCAACATGCCTTTTACATCGTCATCGTCTTCCTCTTCGTCTTTGGACTCGAGATACACTTTTAAGAAACCGTCAAATTTGAGAACCTCACCCACCGCTTCGAGATCTTTTCCAGGCATGGTGGAGATGGCAATTTTCGCCACGGTTTTTTCAATTTCAGCTTCAGACATTTGTGAGGCTATCGTGCGTTTCCAGATCAGATCGTATAATTTTTGCTGATCCCTGTCAACACCCACTTCGCGTTTATCCATATAGGTAGGCCTGATAGCTTCGTGAGCCTCCTGCGCATTGGCAGTCTTAGATTTGTACTTGCGAGCATGGTAGTATCTATCGCCAAAGGAACTCTGAATCTCACTCCGAATGGATTCCATCGCCGTTTCGCTCAGATTGGACGAGTCTGTACGCATGTAACTGATGTGACCAGCCTCATACAATCGTTGCGCCGTTGACATGGTTCGGTTTACAGAAAAACCCAACTTTCGGCTGGCTTCCTGCTGCAGAGTAGAGGTAGTAAATGGAGGCGCGGGGAATCGTTTGACCGGCTTCTGGTCTATTTGACGAATGGTAAAGTCAGCTCCCGTACATTTTTCCAGAAAATCTCTGGCTTCCTGCAGTTCCTCAATCCGCGACGTATATTCAGCTTTCAGACTGACCCGTTCACCACGGCCATTATCCACCAAAAAGTATGCGTAAATTTTAAAAAACGGAGACACCTGGAACTGTTGGATTTCTCTTTCCCTATCGACGATCAGCTTCACAGCTACAGACTGGACTCTTCCGGCAGAAAGTTTATTTTTGACCTTTCTCCAAAGTACTTCAGACAGTTCAAAACCTACGATTCTGTCCAGTACCCGCCTCGCCTGTTGTGCATTGACGAGATTCAGGTCTACCCTTCTCGGCTGAGAAACAGCTTTCTGGATGGCAGGCTTTGTTATCTCTGAAAAAACAATACGCTTGGTATTTGCAACATCCAGATTCAATTCTTCACACAAATGCCAGGAAATCGCCTCCCCTTCCCGATCCTCGTCCGTCGCAAGCCACACCTCTGATGCCTTCCTGACCTGATCCCGCAGCTCTTTGACTACTTTCACCTTCTCCGGAGAAACAACATAGCGCGGCTGGAAATTATTCTTGATGTCTATTCCTTTATTGCCTTTATCCAAATCCCGGATATGCCCAAAACTAGATTTTACAACAAAATCTGGCCCAAGAATTTTCTCTATGGTCTTTGCTTTCGCCGGAGACTCAACAATAACCAGGTTTTTTGCCATGCATTTTTGATTTAACACTTTTGGGAGAAAAAAAAAGATCTTTCTCCAGATTCTGAAGAAGCCTCCTTTCCTAATTCAGGGACAAAGGTATATATTTTTGCCATTGATTATAAAAAAGTATCATATAATCTCAAAGCATCTAACCGTGGTACCGAAGGAATCCGTATTCTGCCATACCAGCCACAGGTATTCCAGAAGCGGTTTATTGGTTATTCGGCATCATGTCGTTGTAGCAAATCCGGACGCTTTTCACCCGTAAGCCGGATTGCCTGTTCCTCACGCCATGAATCTATAAGTTTGTCATTTCCTGACAATAAGATATCAGGAACTTTATATCCTTTAAAATCTGCCGGCCTTGTATATACGGGAGGTGCCAGCAGATCATCCTGAAACGAATCTGTTAATGCACTTGTTTCATCATTCAAGACACCGGGAATGAGTCGGCCTACCGCATCCACAACCACTGCAGCAGCAAGCTCTCCACCTGACAACACAAAGTCACCCACCGAAATTTCCATGGTCACATGCATATCCCTGATACGCTGATCAATGCCCTTGTAGTGGCCGCAAATCAGCAGTAGATTGTCTTTTAAAGACAGGGAGTTTGCATTGCGTTGATCAAACGTATTTCCATCTGGAGTCAGATAGATAATTTCATCATAATTCCTATGACTTTTCAACTCATTGATGCACTTGTCGAGCGGTTCGCACATCATCACCATACCCGCACCTCCTCCGTACTGATAATCATCCAACTGTTGATGAGGGCCCAGACCATAGGGCCGCAGTGAGACAACAGAAACTGAGAAT
>JAJTEZ010000151.1 GCA_021298335.1 Saprospiraceae bacterium
CGTTTCTTTTTCATCTTTGCAATACTAAAAAACTGGTGACAGGCGCACTTCCATCGCCCAATTCAAGAATAAAGTAATACGTTCCCACCGGCAATGGCTGGCCTGCAAAATTGCCCTCCCAGTCATTGTTGTAGGACTGCGCACTATAGACTTCCATGCCCCATTCGTTAAAGACAAGCAGCCGGTTGTTCGGAAATAAACCCGTACTTAAGCAGGGTATGACCAGCGCATCATTGATGCCGTCTCCATTCGGCGTAAAAATATTTGGAGCCTTGCAAGCAATTTCTTCATTCAGCTCGATGCGTACTGTAGCTTCATCACAAAGCATGTCGCAAAAGTCCGCACACACTTTGTACACAAAAGTCTGATCCTCCAGGTACCTGGGATCAGGAGTGTATGTGATCGCATTGCCCGAAAGAACGAGCAAGCCATGTTCAGGCCGACGGATGATTTCGATGGTCGCTCCGGCAGGGATGGAGTCATTGAGGGTGACGGGACAGATCGCCGGTTTATCTGTGGAAATGCTGTACACATCATCAAATGCGTTGGGATTAAATTCTACGTACACAAAGATTGTATCCATCGAAAAATCAGGACATCCCTGGATGCTGTATGACAAAAATACTTCGTTCAGCCCTGGTTTGAAGCCGGTAAAAATCGGCGCAATGCCCACAGGATTCGAACTGCGGACATTCGGGTCAGGTGACGTCCATTGCAGTTGAACTAGAGGCGGTCCATCTTTTGAGATCAGCTGGACACTTTCTCCGGGGCAACTTACGACTTGATTTGTAATTGCTTCTGCCCGGACATTCGGTGGAGTGCTCAGGTTGAGAACGAGAGGTGTGGATACAGCCGACATACAACCGTCGAATTGTGCTGTGGCGATGATAAAGTTTGCTCCTGCCTTTAGTTTTTGCGTGTTTGTGACGAGGTAGCAGTTGCTGTTGCCCATCGCAAGTGTATCACCGGCACTTTTGTTGATCAGTGTATACAAAGCACCTGGTGCCAGGGTGCCTGGTTTCAGGCAAATTTCTGCCCCGTTATTTCTGTTTTGGCAAATGGCAATCAGTTCTTCTGTAAAAGCCGGAACAGCGATTTCGTCTTTGATCGTGACCGACAGCGGCAATGACACTTCAGAGGAGCATCCGTCTTTTTCTGCAACGACCGTCCAGATCCCCCCCTCTGACTTTCCGGCTGTGGCAACGATGACCTGTGCTGCGCGACTGGATATTTGCACGGGACCATCCCAGCGATATGTGACCTGTGGTGCTGGCTGACTGACTTTTACCAGTAGCGTATCGCCAAAGCACACAGGTGAATTTGACGAAATAAGCGGCACCGCAGGAGTTTGTCGGACAGAAACACTGACGGTAGCTGAGGGTTCAGACGCACATTGCCCCCGCGTTGTTACGACTGAATAATTGCCCCCATGAACAAATCCGGCAGGGGCTATTTCCAGCACTGGCGCTGTGGTTATAATTTGACCAATAGGGGTTTGCCAAATGTAACTTTCGTATAATGAATTGATATTTAGACGTATAGTGTCTCCCGTGCAAAAAAATGAGGGTGGGGTAATGACGGGAATTGAGGGTTTGAGAGTGAAGGATACCCTTGTTTGTAAGGGCTTGGAAGGACATCCTTTATTGTAAACAATGAGGGTATAGACTCCTGTATCCTTTGCGGTCAATGGGGAAAGCACCGGGTTGGCATTTGTTGAGGCAAACTGGTTAGGACCTTTCCAGACGAAATTGTAGTCGGGACTTTGCGGAAACACTGAAGGAAAAAACCGGACTGTCTCCTCTGGTTTCATGCAGGGTCTGGCATCATTGCTGAGTGCAGTGATTTCAGGTACGGAGATCACAGAAACCATGGTCGCCGCTTTATTTTGGCAGCCTGTAGGTGTTGTGATCGTGACAGAATAATCACCGGCAACACCTGCAATCACAGGATTATATACGGAAGGTATAATGCCCGCAGGTCCCTGCCATTGGTAGGTTGCATTGGGTACAAACGTAGCTTGCAAACGTACACTGTCTCCGGCGCAGATAGGTCCGGAATTGATGGCCCCAACCTCCAGGCTGTTGTCGATCGCGATAAATTTGGCCGCAGAGGCAGCCGACCTGCAATTGCCCTTGATGGCCACAACTTCCCAGGTACCCTGTAATACAGATTGTGCATTGGGAATGATCAAGCTGTTGTCCTGTGTGACTGTAAAGACCTGGTTGTTCTTTCGCCACTCATAAATTTCGGCGTTGGGTGAAGCGGCTGCCACCAGACTGAAGGTGGCCCCTTCACAAAAGATATCTGCAGATACGATGGTTGGTTGAGGGGGACGTTCAGAAATCACCACCCGTGTAACGGCTGTATCCGAAACACATTTTTTGTTTTTTATCACCAGATAATAGTTACCCCCGTTTGCTGCAGTAACATCCTGAATAATTTCAGGGTCTTTCCCGGACTTGTCATATCCTGCGGGTCCGCTCCAGTGGTAGGTGAAGTTTGGATTGTTTACAGGAGAACCCAACTTGAGATCGTCACCTTCACAAGGGGCAAGAAACAAATCATTGACAGCGGCAACCGGAATTTTCAAGACATTCACTCGAGTGAGCACTGAAGGATTGGAACTGCATTGCGGTCCTTGGGCTATGACATAAAAGAAATTGGCACCCAGCACAGAGGGATTTAGCATCAGCTCGGGATTGGGAGACTTTTTCAAGAGCACACCGGTTGGGAAAATACCCTGATACCATTGATACTCGATCTCACCTGAATATTGTGTACAGGTAAGAATCAACTCCCCATTTTCACAAATCTCTGTGTCGCTTGCAGTAATTTTCGGGTTAATCAGCGGCTTTATGTTTACCAGAACTGAGCCTGTGGAGACGCAATCGTTGAAACCTTTTACTGTCAGCATATAAACGCCGTTGTAGGATTCATTGACATTGGGGATGAATACATTTTCAGTAAAGAAATCCAGTGTGCCCGGTCCGTCCCAGAAATAACTGTAAGTTCCCGGTATGGCCGAAGTAGGAAGATTGGAGAAAAGCTTCAAAGTATCGTTGGCGCAAAGTCCGGAAGTATAGGTAGGCTTCACCTCAAAAGGTTTGACCAGTACAGTAGTTGTACAGGAATCCTTGTTTCCTGCCTTATCAAATACAAACAATGTAACCGCCACATCAGTACCAGCAAGTGAACAATCAAATGTCGAAGGCTCTGTCATCATTGACTGAACCCCACAGTTGTCAGAACTTTTATCATCCACCATTTGAGGGGTAACAGTTGCTGGCATCGTACCTGACGGGTCAAGCTGTACAACAGTTTTTTTACATTTTGCCTGAGGTTTTTCTTCGTCCTTCAGCGTGACCTCAAACTTGCAGTTAGCCTGATTGCCGGAACCATCGCTGGTCGAAAGCGTCAGCACATTGGTACCTCCTTTTAGCAACAGCGGCGTCGTGTCGCTGTCGAGTCTAACTGGCAGGGCCTGAATCACTGTCGCACCAGCTGATGAGACGTCAAATCGGGCATCTGAGTATCTCATTGTTGCCTGAATATAAGAAATGTTGTCAAGATTCGAACCGGATGCCAGGTCTCCACATGGCCTGACTCCATTTCTTCCGATATCAGGAATCGCGATGATAGTCACCTCACCGTTTTTTACCCACTGATTGAATTCTGTGACAGGAATGGAAAATGTAGTTTTCGACAAACCGCATCCTCCTCCTGTTCTTGTGGCTGTTTTGCCAATTCGAAAGCCGCCAGGCCCAATCAGCTCAAAGGATTTTTCAGGTCCCCCATTATCACCAAAAAACTCCACCTCCAGCAATATGTCTGACTGGATGTACCTTACGGGAAAAACCTGCCTGAAGACCATCTGACTGCTCAGTGCTTCATACCACCCGTTGGACTCTTTAAAGACAAAACCTATTTTTGAAGCATCCACATTGCTGGGGGCCAATCCGCTATATTTGCGCATGCCATCACAGTTCTCCTGCAGAAGCCATTGTGTATTCAGGTGGAGTGTGTCCTGACAGACTCCTGAAGGCAATGTGACCGTAAGTGCCGGCGGACATTGAATCACAGGTGCAGTTTTATCTTCCACTATAACTGTCACTTCACAAACGGATACATTACGTGCGCAATCTATGTACCTGGTCTGGAGCAGGTTTTCGCCTTTGCCAAAGGTCAGGTTAACAAGGCCCGTGTCAGCATCTGCCACCACGAGTTTACCGTTCAGTAAAATATCTTTTCGAAGGCTGTTTTGAAATGCCGATTCAAATGTTAAAGTGGTTTCAATTTGGCTATTGCCACAAATGTTATTGATGAAAAAGATGGAATCAAGATTTTCGGTGTGTGGGGCAAATGTCAAATCAATGTATCCATCAGCGATCCAACGCTGTATAGAATCTTTTTGCAATGGGAGTGCAAATGTGATCGTTTCACACTCTCCTGCCCCTGTAGGTGTGTTGGCGACGGGCCAGCCGTTTTCAGTGTAGATCGTAAAATATTCCCTGGATCCGTCGATGTCTACATTGCGCAACGTGATGGACAGGGATCCATCTGTGAGCGCTTCGACTGTGTTGGGGTTGATGGGGCCAATCCGCACAAAGGCAGTATCCACGACAGTCTTAAATCCAGCAGGCTGAGGGGACGTGATTTTTACTACAGTCGTGCGCCTGATCAAACTAGACGGCTCGCTACAGTTGTCAGAGGCCTCCGGGATTTGAAACTGAAATTGTGCTTCGCAGCTTTCCTGAAGGGTGACAAGTTGAATATTTTCAGGACAGTCCGAAACCACAGGAGCTATTGTATCTGCCACTCCAAAAACTCCTGATGTGACTGCTGCATTCCCACAGGAATCAAAAAACACAAAATCCACTTCCAAAGAGCGCAGGTAACCCTTCAGCGGAGAAGGGCAGGCAGCCTTGGGCAAAGATACAGGCAGCGTTCCTGGCCAGGTGGTCTTGTCATCCAGCTTGTAGCTTCCTTTGATAGCAGCAAAACTGCTCAGTGGACTACAGACAGATTTTCCACTGGCACCAGCTCTGTTATTGACCCAGATAGCGAGAAGTGCGTCCAGATTCTGGATTTCGCTACAACTGTATTGTTCGTCACTGGCAGATTTTTCGATAGTTGGCGAAGCATCCTGCGCAATGAATATCTTTTGTACAAAGGAGGCACTATTGCCACAAACATCTGCCGCAGTGTACGATCGTTGAATGATGGAAGTGCATCCGTTGCTTAATGTGGTATCTATTTGAGTAAGTGAGGCTATTATCGAGCAAATGTCGGTGGGCTTTACAAAGAGCGAGTCGGGATTCTGATTGAACACGGGACAACTTACTGTGACATCTTCTAAGCCGGTAAATACTGGAGGTAAGGTATCCTTTACGGTAATTTTTTGCCTGTGTCGAGCCGTATTTCCGCAGGCATCGGTGGCAGTCCATGAGCGTTCAATGCTGTAATTGGTGTGAGCACAGCTGCTGATGTTAGACGATTGGGTGCTTGTAGAACTAAACTGGACAGTCACAGATCTGTCGCAATAATCAATGGCTGAAACAGGGGGGATGGCAAGTCGGTCGTCACACTGCACTGTGATATCCGGAGGCAGATTCAGAAAAACCGGAGGCATGCTGTCCTTGACGGTGAATGTGATACCAAAAAGAGTGGAATTGATGTTCCCACATTCGTCCATGGTGATAAAAATGGGCTTTACAGACCATTGGCATATACTGTCAGGAATGACCGGATAGGGTCCGGTGAATGCATTGCCGCTCCCGGTAGCCAATGTGTCGCTACCGCTGATCAGCAAATACTGGTAGGTGATGTACAAGGTGTCACTGCAGACATCTGTCATAATATGACCGCCTTTTTGTTGAATCCAACGGACCAGAGTGTCATAGAAGCCGTACCCCCGCTGTCTGCTGCAACAGCTCCTGCGTGCTTCAGGTACCAGTTTGCCAGACTATCCTGAAGATTGACATTGGTGCTACATTCCAGGGTGGAATTTTGCGGCGGTACAGAAAAATAAGGAGGAATCGTATCCTGACCCGATGCCAATGTATGGAACAGGTTGACGATAAAAAGCAGCCACAGACTTCTCTGGATCATATTGTCTTGTCTATCAGGTTGTGATACAATATAGGTTCTTCTATATGTCCTTGAACACAAAGATAATCTAAAAAATGTCTATCCTGGAAATTCTCTGAAAATTACAATGAATTTCTGTGTTTTTCTGCCGATGTCACACCGCAGGATGAGTCATTACAAGTCAATACAGGGAGGAAAAAGAATGACATTCCAGGCTCGTTACTGATACTCCGAAATGTTTCTGCAAAAAGATTATTTTTTAAAGGTCATGGTATATTCAGCAACTGCACGGATTTCTCCCAGCGTGAGAATTTTTTCAAAGGCAATCATCGTGTTTTTCCCTTTTGAAATAATCGCAATCCTTTCATCCAGACTCAATTCTGAAATGGACAGGTCTTTTGAGCCATTTGCACCCAGCTTTCCGTCTTCACCATGGCAAAGGGCACAATTGATTTTAAAAACTTTGGCGCCATCTACAGACACAGTTTCAACTGAAGGTGTTTCGGTTTTTTGAGACTGATCTTTACTACCACATGAAACCATGGCTGAACCAATGAAAAACAAGCAAGCGATTCTAAACATACCTGACAATTTGAGCAACGAAAATAAAAGGAAAATCTACACGCCGTATCTCAGGTGCAGATTTTTTCAAAAAAAATCGAGGCAACAGATCTTCATGGAAGAACGATTGCCCCGATTTTTGCTTTTCAGGCCGCTGTCAACAATTTTTTACAGAACCATCATTCATTCCTCCTGCGATTTTTCAGGTTGCTAATGACCTTTTCGCGGTACTCCTTTTCTGCCTTCCAGAGCAAAAGTATTTTTCGAGCCGGGATGACTGTTTTTAGCTTAAGAACATACTTTTTCTGGACTTCAACTTCCTTGGCTTTGGTTTCCAGCTGTTCATTGAGCAGATCTTCCGCCTCTTTGTCGGTCATCGTCTCAACAGATTTCCTGTCAGCATCAAATCTGAGTCCCTCTATTTCAGATCTGTAAGCGTTGTAAACTGGCCAGAATTTTTGTGCTTCTGTTTCAGTCAGTTCCAGCTCCTGCGTGATATAAGCGGCATGGCTGGCTTTCAGTTTTTCCTTCAGTCTGCCCTTGCCGGCCTGGCGTTGTGCATTCATTCCTGTAAATGGCAAGGCCAGTAGGATAAAAGAGAAACATGTCAGAATAAAAAATGAAGATTTCATTATCAATGATTTATATGTGATAAATATCAAAATTTATAAAGTGTCATTTTCGGAAATATGGGTTATGTCATGGTGAATTTCCAGGTCTTCCTGTTCCAGGACTCCCCATTCAATCAGGTCTTCCATTTCCATTTCTTCCAGGTTTGCTTCCAGAAATGCCATGGACTCGTCCACTGTCAACTGTTCTGAAGCGCCATACGATTTGGGTTCTTCCAGTAAATACCGAATCGCCAATGTGCTGATCACCACCAGCGTGCAGGCTGCTACAGCGTATACCAAACGGTGTACAAACTGTTTTTGTACAATCATATGCTTTGTCACAGGCTGAATAGATGTATTCGCCTGCCCGGAAAGTGTACTTTCCATCGATTTCAAAAGATTGGGTAGAATTTTTTCGGTCAACCCATCGGCATCATAGAGTGTGTTGTCTTCATCCGCTGGTTTGGAACTGCGCGCATGCGCATGGTGATTTTTGGCAGTGGTCTGCCAAAGTGCAAGTCTAACTGAGCCCATTACCTGTTCTGCCAGGCCATCGTCGTAACCTTCAGGAATGGGGTTGGGCTGGTTTTTCCGTATGTTTGCCAGAACAGGTGCCTCCTGTTCTAGCTCATGTACAATTGATTCAAGAATTGATTTTTCCATCGAGTATAAAAGCTTCAATTTTTTTAACTGCATGATGATAGGACGCCTTTAATGCACCTACCGAGGTTTCTGTCATGACAGACATTTCTTCATAAGGCATACCATCAAAGTATCTGAGGCAAAAAACTACCCTCTGCTTGTCCGGCAATACCTGCACTGCTTCAG
>JAJTEZ010000152.1 GCA_021298335.1 Saprospiraceae bacterium
CGAACCATTATCTTGCATGCCCCCGTAAACGTTGTAGGGAAAATCCTGGTCAACGTTGACGTGGTAAAACTGCCCTACCGGAATGTTGCCGGCAAAATACCAGTTGGCACCTCTATCCCGGGAAATGGCCACACCGCCGTCGTTGCCGTCTATCAGGTAAGACGGGTCGTGAGGTGAAATCCAGAATGCGTGGTGGTCGGGATGAACATCATTTCCATAATCTGCAATATTGCGAAACGTTTTACCCCCATCCTCACTGAGGCTGATATAGGTAAAGACGTTGTAAATTCTATTTTCGTTTTTTGGATCGACATACAATTCTGAGTAATAAAACGGCCTGTCGCCGATATTTTTTGTCGAGACAAGACTCCATTTTTTTCCTCCATCCATAGATTTGTACAGGCCATTTTCCTTTGCCTCGACCAGGGCATACACTATGTCTGGCTTTCCGGGTGCCACCGCCAGCCCAATTCTACCCAGATCACCCTTGGGCAGGCCGTCTTCTTGAGAAAGTCGCTGGAATGTCTCTCCTGCATCGTAACTTACGTACAATCCTGACCCTTTTCCTCCTGACTGAAAAAACCAGGGGTCACGCTTGTGTTCCCACATAGCCACGTACAACTTATTGGGATTTGAAGGGTCTGTCACCATGTCTGCCGCACCTG
The DNA here is from genome assembly GCA_021298335.1 of Saprospiraceae bacterium. Lineage (GTDB taxonomy): Bacteria > Bacteroidota > Bacteroidia > Chitinophagales > Saprospiraceae > OLB9. The sequence continues at coordinate 666 of JAJTEZ010000152.1, forward strand.
TCAACTCATTGACATACAAAACCTTACGCCAAGTCTTACCGCCATCAGTCGTTTTAAACACTCCCCGCTCCTTGCTTTCTCCCCAAGGAGATCCCAGGGCAGCCACAAACACAATATCAGGATTGTCACGGTGTACAATGATTCTGTGTATGGTCTTTGTTTCTGACAGCCCCATGTGCTTCCATGTCTTGCCCTTGTCGACAGATTTGTAAATTCCTGCTCCGGTATTCAGTGAGTTCCGGGGATTTCCCTCGCCGGTGCCCACCCAGATTTCTGAAGGGTTATTCTGGTTTATTCGGATAGCTCCAATGGCAAGAGTGGGCTGCTCATCAAATATGGGCGCCCAGCTCGTGCCCCCATTTTCTGACAACCAAACTCCACCAGACGCAGCGCCCACATAGATGCGTTCCGGATCACTCAAATCGACATCTATGGCAGTGATCCGCCCACTCATACCTGCCGGTCCGATGTTGCGAAATTTCATAGAAGAAAAATGCTCCGGGTCAAACTGAGCGTTTAATATCAGTGGGAAAACCCACGCTAGAAATGTTCTAAAACGAATCATGTGGCTTTTATTTTGTATAACTCCACAAAATAGGACTATTCATACAAATGTCAGTTTGGAGTGACCCAAATAATGCAGTGAGTCGGGAAAAAATAATTCTTACACCCCAATTGTGTCTCTCACAAAGAAACAGGACTATCCCGACATGACCCAGATCAGTTCGAATGTGGCAGATTATCAATATCTTTGTATTTTCAATGTGAGTTTCTACCGGGCATCTCCGTCTTTGGGTGAGTGTATGTAAAAAATAGGTGAAAGAATGATACTATTTCAATCATGGCGACAAAATATTTCAGACTTTCTTGAAGAAACGGGCGAACTGGCCTTTTTTGCCGGCAGATTTTTCAGGGAGGTCACCAGGAGACCATTTGAGTTTAAAGAATTACTGCGGCAGTGCTACAATATTGGTAACCGTTCGTTGCTGCTGGTGGCAGTGACAGGATTTATCATAGGATTGGTATTTACGCTGCAATCGAGGCCAAAAATGATGGAACTGGGTGCCGAAGCTTGGTTGCCTTCAATGGTGGGCATTTCAATTGTCCGGGAGATTGGTCCCATCATCACCGCCCTGATTTGTGCCGGAAGAATTGGTTCAGGCATCGGAGCGGAAATTGGGTCAATGCGCGTGACCGAACAAATCGACGCCATGGAGGTTTCCGGGACCAACCCCTTCAAATATCTTGTAGTGACAAGAATCCTGGCCACGACTCTGATGATTCCGCTGCTGGTCGTCATGAGTGATTTTGTTGCACTGATGGGTTCTTGGCTGGTCGAATCCATCAAAGGTGATGTATCTTTTTTTTATTATTTTGATGAGGTATTTGTCTCGCTTGACTTTGCAGATTTGATTCCTTCCACAGTAAAAACATTTTTCTTTGGATTCGCCATTGGTCTGGTAGGTTGCTTTAAAGGGTATAACTGTAAGCATGGCACGGCTGGTGTAGGTGTCGCTGCAAACAGTGCGGTGGTCGAGACGTCCATGGTCTTATTTATCATAGACTTCGTCTCTGTCTTGGTTTCTGATTTAATATTTTAACAGATGGCACAAAGTGAATCCAAGAAATCTGTCATCAGTATCCGAAATCTAAAAAAATATTTCGGCCAACACATGGTACTTGATGGCTTTGACCTCGATTTATATGAGGGTGAATCGCTGGTTATCATGGGAAAGTCGGGTTCCGGAAAATCCGTGATGATCAAGTGTCTGGTAGGCCTGGTGCCACATGACAACGGGACGATCAACATCATGGGCAGAGACCTTGATCTGGCAGACGAAAATGACATGGATTACATCCGGACGGAAGTGGGCTTTTTATTCCAGGGTAGCGCCTTGTATGATTCAATGACAGTCCGGGAAAACCTCGAATTTCCATTGCGCAGGCACACGCGTAAATTTGGTGAAATCGACGATGCGACGCCCCTTGTCCTGGAAGCCCTGCGGGATGTAGGTCTCGAGGATGCGATCGACCTGATGCCGGAAGAGTTGTCAGGGGGAATGAAACGCAGAATTGCCCTCGCCCGCACCCTGATCCTGAAACCCGCCATTATCCTGTATGACGAACCCACCACCGGACTTGACCCCATTACATCCAAGGAAATCGTGATGCTGATGAAACGAATCCAGGAGCAATATAAGACCTCGTCCATCATTATCACCCACGATGTAGATTGCGCAAGATATATTGCCGACAGGATGATCCTGCTGGTTGACGGCATCAATTATGCCGAAGGAACATTTGCTCAGCTGGATGCGTCCACAGACCCCAAAATACAAGCTTTTTTCAAAACATAAATCATGGAAAAATCAACCCAGCAAAATATCAAATTAGGCGTCTTTGTCATCACTGGCATCCTGCTCTTTATGGCAGGAATGTGGATGATTGGAGACAAGCAGCATTTGTTTGGAAACATGGTCTCAGTGTACTCCGTTTTTTCAAACACAAACGGCCTTAGGGAAGGTAACAATGTGCGCTATTCAGGCATTAATGTAGGTACTGTACGCAACATCCAACTGGTGGATGATACGACCATTGTGGTGGAAATGTCCATCCAGACAGACGCAGTCAAACATATGAAAACCGACGCCAAAGCTGCAATCACCAGTGACGGACTTGTGGGCAATATGATCGTAAATATCCTCCATGGTTCTCCGAAGGGACTTCGCGTTGAAAAGGGCGACACCCTCCCTTCACTCAGCAGAGTCCGCACTGACGAAATGTTGAACACGTTAAGTGTTACCAATGAAAATGCGGCTCTACTCACGGCAGAACTGCTGAAAATTACACGCCAGATTTCTGAAGGGAAAGGGGTTGTCGGAGCACTGTTGCGGGATACGTCCATCACTCTGGATGTGAAAGCTACCATCAGCCAGATCAGGGAGGCGAGTAGAAAAGCCTCGGTCACCCTACAAAGACTTGACCAGACAATAGCCTCTCTGGACCAAAAAAATACTGTGATTGGATTCCTGAAAGATACATTAACGACCAACAAATTGAAAAAAACAACTCAAAATGTTCAGGTAGCCTCAGGCCAGCTTCGGGATGTGATCACCCAACTGGAATCCACCGTCAAAAATGTCAATTCTACTGTGTCAGAAATCCGCGACAGCAAAGGTGTGCTCCACCAGCTGACAAAAGACCAGAAAATGTCAGGGGATGTCAGGCAGGCGATCACAGAACTGGACTCTACCCTAATACAGCTGCATTCAGCCGGAATCAGAGTCAACGAAACACTGGAAGCACTCCGATATCATTGGCTGCTGAAAGGAGCATTCAAAAAAATGGAAAAAGAAAAGGTAAAAGAATAAAAATCAAAATATTTACTAACCATTCTGTTTTCTTGCACAACTTCGAATATTTTTTTGAGATTAAAAGCCAAATATTTGTTCTTGATCAATTAATTAGTCAGCTCCAAATGAACATTTTTTTGATCTCCTTGTCTTGATTTCCTAATGAATAATTTATGGAACTCACACAGGTGTTTAAAAAGTACATCCACACCATACTGCCTTTACTGTTTCCATTATTACTGCAATCTCAAACATTCAACGGTGTTGGGAACCTTGCCTTTCCGCCTTCTGGCACTACCGGAGTCACGCAGTCCACTTGTGGAGTTTCAGGCGTGGGCATCCTGGGGGGCTGTAATACAATTGCAAATGTAACGATTGATCTGGACCATACCTGGACAGGGGATATCGCACTCATGTTGATCGCACCAGATGGCACATTTATTGAATTGTCGAGCGGAAACGGCAGTGCAGGCAATAATTTCACAAATACAGTATTTACTGATGCTGCCAGCACCAACATTACTGCCGGATCTCCACCCTTCACCGGTCAGTTTAAACCTGAAGGCCGACAAAATACGACATTGACAAACCCTTACCCAAACACCGGTACTCCTGGTACGTTTACCTTTCAAAACACATTTACCGGTGTCGATGCTGATGGCGCATGGATCCTATACTTAAATGATTATGTAGCGGGAGATATCGGTTTTTTGAATTCTTGGTCCATGACGTTTTCCAATGCCGGGCCGGGCTTCACAGTCAATCTAGGTCCTGATCAAACTATCTGCGCAGGACAAAACATTTCACTAACTGCTACCAATACCGCTCCAAGTCCAACGGGTTATCTTTGGAGTAATGGCTCAACATCGCAAACCACAACGATATCCAATCTCACTTCAAGCACAACCTACACAGTCACCGTGACGGATCAGTCAGGATGTACGGGGACAGATGCAATCACCGTCAATGTCTCTGCAGCACCAACTGCAAAACAAACCCTTCAGCATTCCAAAGTGGAAATACAACTGTCTATGCCACAGTGACCTCCAATGGCTGTACTTCGGCTCCTTCACAGGTTACATTACAGGTTTTACCCAATAGCCCCTCATCTTATGGTATGGATATCGTCCAGTCTACAATATGCGATATGGGACTTATGACCATTCAGTTTACTGTTCCGACTCCAGGAGTTTATACTTATACCTATAATTTATTCTGCAATGGCAACAATAGTCCAAATACCTTTACTACCTCAGCCAATCCTATTTTTCTGGCTGTCACGGAAAGTTGCACTCTCGAAATCACAAATATATCCTCAGCAGCTACTGGCTGTTCCGTTACATTTACACCGCCGTTGACAGACAATATCGTGGTATTGGATCCACCCAATATTACGGTTACTGCTGCAGAAATCTGCGGTGGAGGAAGTCTCGATTTAGCAAATTATGTCAGCAGCGATCCCGGTGCCACTATCACATTCCATAGTGCAAATCCACCCAATACCGGCAACCAATTGCCAAGCTCTATTGTAAGCCCATCCTCCACTACAACGTACTATATTCTTTCGAGTATACAAGGCTGTTCGGAGCAGGCTTCGCTCACTGTACAGGTGCAGGCAGGTGGTCCTACATTTACATTAACCGAAACTGTGTGTATGTTTGACGACCCCATCAATCTCAACACCCTGATTACCCCTGCCGGCATTACAGGCACCTGGACAGGCACCGGTGTCAGCGGTAATTTCTTCGATCCCGAAAACCTGTCCGGAAACGTACTGGTGACTTTTACCCCCACCAGCATCTGCTATGAAGAAGGTACAGTTTCATTTCAAATAGTACCTGGTCAGCAGCCAGTCCTGTCCACAGCAACTATCTGCGAATCTGACAACTCATTCGACCTGAATACCCTGGAAGATCCATCCGTTCCCAATGGCACCTGGAGCGGACCCGCTGTGTCCGGTGAGTTTTTTATTCCTACAGGACTCAGCGGCGCCCAAACAGTGACTTTCCAGGGTACAGGGCAGTGCGTTCAGGTGGCAACCACAACGATAAATGTCAATGCTGGCCCAAATCTGCAAGTTTCTACGCCGGTAAGTGTCTGTTCAGGGGCAAGTACCGATCTTGTTGATTACGTTTCCAATCCCCAAAATCTGGCACTGACGTTTTATTCCGGGCTTCCACTTACCCCACAAAACCAACTGAGTTCATCGATCATTCAGGTCGCACAATCATCATCCTATATTGTAAAAATCACTGATAGCAACGGGTGCTTTTCCACAGCAGAAATTGCAATTTCAGCCCTCCCTTCCGGTACGCCCAACCTAAGCACAGCGCAAGTATGTCAAACTCAGGGCCTCTTCGATCTCACCTCACTCGAAGATGCAGCAGCTGGTCCGGGATCCTGGCAAGGCATCGGTGTTGTCAACAACCTGCTGAATGTGGCAAACCAATCAGGGTTCCTTACACTCACATTTACTCCGGTGAATAATTGTTTTGTACAAGCTGTTACAACAGTAGAGGTTGTTACACCCGCAATTCCAACTTTAGGTTCTCTTAGTGCTTGTTCCGGTGACGGATTGATCAACCTTGCCACCCTGGAAGATCCGCTCTATCCGGATGGTTACTGGGCAGGTCCTGGAGTGAATGGCACCAGCTTCGATCCCACGAATTTAAGTGGTACTGTGTCCCTAACATTTACTCCCACCAGTTTTTGTGTCAATCCATCAACGACCTTCATCAATGTTATTGAAACCCAGTTTCCTGAGGTTTCTGACACGTCCATCTGTATTGACGTCCCATTTTTAGATCTTTCTTTGCTCAATGATCCTGTCTTTACAAGTGGCGATTGGTCTGGTCAGGGAGTCACAAATAATGAATTTTCCCACTCAGGAGTTTCAGGTAACTATGTTGTAGTATTTGTCTCCGATGAGTTGTGTGTAGCCCCTGCTTCTGCAAATATCTCCATTACAGACTTCCAACAAGCCGTGATAACTGATTTCTCAGTATGTGCCAGTCTTACTCCGATAAATTTGAATGATTACGGAGACCCTGATTTTCCAGACGGCACATGGAATGGGCAAGGAGTCACTGGAAATATTTTTCAGGCAGGTGATTTACAAGGGATCTTAGCGCTTACATTTTCTCCAGCTTCGTATTGTTCAGTACCGTCAACTGCAAATCTGACTATCCTGAATGTACCTGCCATTGACGGCCTACAGGTAGTTTGCCAACCCGACAACAAAACCTATAAAGTACTTTTTGAAATGAATGGCGGGGCACCAAATACCTATCTGGTAAATGGCATTCCTTCCAATCAGCAATTCGAGTCGTCCTTGATCCAAAGTGGCGATTCTTATAGTTTTTCAATCACCGATGGCAACAACTGTGGCACAACGACAGTCAATGGAACGAAAAACTGCGATTGCATTACGGATGCAGGAACTGCCAATATCAAAACAAAACCCGTGTATCTGTGTACCACGCAAATTGCCTCAGCAGACCATAATAACAATCAAATACTTGATGGTAATGATAAATTCTTCTTCATCCTGCATGATAAAGAAGCTCCGGTTTTTGGTTCTATCATTTCTGCTTCACAGAATGGGTCTTTTTCGTTCCAAAGCAATATGAAGACAGATTCCATCTATTACATCACCGCAATTTGTGGAGATTCACTACCGAATGGCTTTGTTGACTTACAAGAAAGCTGCTTTTCCTACACCGGAAGTCAAAAAATTATTTTTTACAAAGCAGGCTACTCTCTTTCCGGCTTGTCATCGATTTGCGCACAGGATTGCCAGACTATCACCCTCAACTTTCAGGGCATCCCACCTTTCATCTTTTCCTACAATGTAAACCATGAGAATGTAGCATTGATGAATGACACACTGCAAACCCTGGAACCGAAAGCCAGCATTGTCATCTGCCCGGAACAGTTTAATTTGAAACAGGGTGCTGGTATGTTGCAGACAATACATATGAGAGATGCCAACTGTAAAGTGACAATTCCTGACTCAATGATATCCTGGGTCGTCAATCCCCCCAGGATCAAAACGATAAACGAAGGGATCTGCATTGGAGAAACATTCGAGGTAAATGGCAAAATCTACTCTTCCAACAGACTCACAGGCGTTGACACAATTCGTGCCAATGTGGCGGGCCAATGTGATTCAATCATTTACGTAAATCTCAATGAAATCACCCCTTCAACCTATCAGCTAAACCGCTCAATTTGTGAAAATGAATCGCTGGAAATTCATGGCGAGATTTTTAACAAGTCAAATCCATTCGGTGAAGTCATCCTCCCCAAAGCAAGCCGCTTGGGTTGTGATTCGATCATACAGGTAAGATTGACAATTGAAAATGAGAAAAATACGCAAATTCAAAAGACTCTTTGTCCGGGTGAATTTATTCTGGTGAATGGCATCAGATACGATGCGACCAAACCCTCAGGAGTTGAACGGATCGTGGGAGTAGAAGGCGGTTGCGACTCGGTCATTACGGTAAACATCCAGTTTTTTCAACCCCCCAACTTCTCTATTGCAGATACTCTATGCCCCGGTGAAAGTCGACTGGTCGGTTCAGAAATCTTCAACCAGCAAAAGCCTTCGGGCACAGTGGTTCTGAAGAATGCGAATGTGAATGGATGTGACTCTATCGTCAGTATCTCACTTGTGTACAAAAATGTACGCGTTGACAGCGTATTCATCACGATGTACAAAGGACAAGATACTGTAATTTTGAATACGCTCTTTTCAGAATCTAATCGACAGGGCCTTCTGTTGAATGGAAAAGATGTTATAACGGGCTGCGACCAGCTGGTCTTTGTCCGCATTACGTTTGTTCAGGAAGAGATGTTGCCGGTATTCACTGTACAAAACGAATCTTGTCCGGATGAAAACGATGGATATGTAGTAGTCAATTCCATCACAGGTTGTCGCAATTTTACCGCGGTTTGTGGAAAAATCAAGACGACTCTTAGTGCATTCCCTGCAAGAATCGGGCCTCTGCCTCCAGGCAAATATTCGTTGGAAATTTTTGGTGATGAGGGTTGCTCATTTGTAAAAGAGCTTGAGATTGCATCGGGCACCCTGGCTACAAATGTTGATGGCAATGCCCTGTTTCAAGCTATCTACAATGAACCTGTTTCTCTCTTACTCAACTGGACAGGGACGCCTACAAATATAAACTGGACCCCACCTACCTATCTTTCCTGTGCTGATTGCCCCCAGCCAATATTTACAGGGACCGAATCTCAGGAATATGTGGTGACCTACTCTGATTCCAATGGTTGTTCAGGGAGTAGCCTAATATCTGTTCAGGTAAGCGAACAGTCCGATGACATCTTTGTTCCGAACATCATTTCTTTGAGTTCAACAGGAGAAAATGCGGCCTTCACAGCCTATGCCAAAGGAAATGCTGTAATTAAATCACTGACTTTGTTTGACAGATGGGGCAACCGGTTGTTTGAAAATAAGGCAGATACGCCGACCAAAACGATTGGCTGGAATGGTTTGATGGGTTCCAGACAGGTGAATCCTGGTGTATACGTGTTTTTCCTGGAAGCCCTGGTGGATGGTAAGAATGTCGTTCGCTCCGGAGACATCACCGTCATTCGTTAAAAAATATGTAAAATCGCAACTTATTCAGTGTATATCTGTTTCCCATCGCATTCTGTCTTCATGAACTAAGACCAGATCATGACAGGATGTAATTTCGATAGATCATTCAGAAAATCAGAAACTAAATTTTAGACCAAATGAATCCAAAATTAATATTCACCCTCCTCATGAGTGCCCCTGCATGGCTACCATTGATGGGGAGACCATGACTATGGAAGCTTACCGGGGTAAGAAAATCATCATCTTAAACGTAGCCTCCAAATGTGGTTATACACCTCAGTATGCTGACTGGCAGGCATTCTATGATTCACACAAGGATGATGCTGTCGTTTTGGGTTTTCCATGCAACCAGTTTATGTTTCAGGAGCCCGGCAATGCGGCCGAAATTGAATCGTTTTGCCAAAAAAACTATGGCGTGACCTTTCCGATGTTTGAAAAAGTAGATGTAAAAGGCTCAGACGCATGCCCGGTATACAAATGGCTCACCGATCCAAAACAAAACGGATGGAACAGCGAAGTACCCTCATGGAACTTTTCCAAATACCTGGTAAATGAAAAAGGACAACTTATAGCTTATTTTGCTCCAAATATCAAACCAGGAAGTCCGGAGTTTCAGGCTGCATGGAACAAAAAGTAAGCGTAATCACAGCTGTACACATTCTATTTGACAATAATTGAGAGATGTTTCCATCCTCTTTTTGTCAGAAATACCGCTTTGTAAAGACCACATGACAGCGCGGAAATATCCATTTCTCTGCCAGACTGGTACTTTGTAGACATGACCATTCTTCCCAATTGATCAAATAGAAAAATTTGTGTGGAAGACGTACATTCCGGACAATCAAGCGTTACTGAATGACTGGCAGGATTTGGATAGATGCGGGCACTGGCCTCATCCAGGTCGGTGGGAAGGCTACTGATCAGCTCACCTGCCTCAAAATCCCAGATGCCTCTGCCATACGTAGCAAAACGAGCTGTGCGGGTTTCTGCCACATATTCCACACTCCAGAATGTCTGGTTGGGTGTGGTGGCACCACTGAGGCTGTACCATTTCTTTTGCGCTACGATGCAGACATACGGTCCTGCCTCTGTCGCAGCAAAAAGCAGGGTCTCATCTTCATTGGCGACGATATTGAAAACCATGGTTTTGGGTAAGCCATCACTCATCTCTGCAAAGGTTTTTCCGCCATCTGCAGAACGGTAAACAGGCTTGTAATTATAGCCATTGCCGCTCAGATATACCACGTCTTTTTGCATTGCTGAAGGCAGAATACATGAGCCATAGAGGTAGTGAGCCTCCGACAAAAACTGAGCTGTGCGTGTAAATTGTTGCCCGCCGTCTTCGGAGCGGTAAAACTGACCATTGGTTGTCGCGACATACCAGATTTTATCATCCATCGGATCTGTGGCCATGGCAGATATCTGACCGCCACTCACGCCAAAATTGAATGGCAGCTGCGAAGCAACGATGTCAGTTCCCTTTACTTCGAGTCGAAGAATATGAGAGCCGTTAGACGTTGGAGTGGTGCTTCCCCCTGCCGCATAGACGACATCTTCCGCTGGATTGGGCGAAGGCATAATGGGTGGTATCCACACAGTTTCATTTGACGATTTGATTTCATATCCGGCGATGGGTCCATTTTGGGTGAGCGGCTCGGAATAATACCCTATCCAGCCACCCGGATACACAGACCACAGGTGCTTTCCATTGCCCGTAAACTCAATATGGCCATAATCTCCCGAGATGTTCTGGACCAGTTCTGCAGCTTCTTTGCCTGCTAGCAAGCCGCGCTGCTGGCCCTGATCCTGTGAACCTGCAAACACCATATAGGGATTTGACGGATATGTTCTCACGTCATAATATTGCGACACATTCAACTGAAACAAGCCTACATTGCTATGTGTGGCACCATAATCTTCAGAGATATAAATGCCGCCATGGTTACAATTGAGCAGGAAAGGTTTTCCATCCTTATACCGAAATTCCTTGACCCGCATGATATCCGCGTGCAACTTGCTGTATATGTCTCCGTAATACTCCCACCATTCGCTGATACGCAACCACATGAATCCCCCATTCATAGAGCGAAAGGCGTTTACTTCGCCGTAGATCATATGCTCAGGATTTGAAGGACAAACATATACACCCACCTCCCAGGGGGTAGTAGGAAGTGTGGATAGTTTTTTCCATGATTTACCTTCATCATTTGACATCATAAAGGACTTATCTTCCTTAAAAGAATACAACCTGAGTGTGTCCCTATACCGCGCCACCTGAAGATTGGCCCTTCCATCTGCCCCAAAACCGACGGGAACACTGGTATTGATTTGGTCCAGACCGCGGCTTGTGGGATTAAAACGATACATTCTGGACGTATTGGCAGCAGTTTGTTCGATGACATACACTTCACCTGTCTCCGGCAAGCAACCCAGGGCCAGATTTCGGCGGTCGGAAGTATTGAAGAGGCGCAATGCCTTAAAGGTCGACCCTTTATCAAATGAGGCATACACTTTCAAGCTGCCGTTGTAATCCTTTCTGCCGATAAAGAAAATGATGCCTGTATTTGTAATATGGCTGTCGTACAATTCCCAGCCTCCGGTCGTGGGTGTCACACCGGATGATTTTACCCAGGTGGCTCCGCCATCTTCTGAGTAATAAGGAATTCCCTCCACCGCAGAGACGATACGTTTTTTTCCGCTTTCCAGAGTGAACACCTTGAGCAAACTGGTCGAAAAACGCAATTTATCGGAAACCAGCTGCCAGGATGACCCCGACAGATCTCCTACAAACATTGGCCCTCCTCCACCTACCGCATAAATAAGTTCTTCTTCGGCATCAAAATCTGCCACCATGATGTTGCCGGCATTGTTGTTGCTACCCCGCTCAACCCATTCACCTGACAATTGTCCGTTGGCAAACCACTCAATGCCCGATCGGACAGACTGTCGCGATGTCTGCCAATCCTGATACCTATGCCATTGATTCTGCATCTCGTGATTTCTCCAGTCACTGGCCTGACCGCCATGCATCAATTCCAGCCAAGCTTTTCTCTTCTTCCCCAGTTGACCATCTTCTCCCTGTGAATGAATGACTGTTTCACCGGCAGGCCGCGGCATCTGACTAAGGTCTGATTGACTACACGCCGTAAGCCAGACAATTAAGGTCATATAAAGAAATGAACGAACCGTTATCATCATATGTGGATTTGCTTTATGCAAATTTACAACATCCCAGCTGAACATGACAGGAAATTGCAGGTGAAGGAATTACCTGTTATAAAAAAGCCCCGAACATAGGTCATGTCGGGGCAAAAAAAATTTGAATCTCTTATGCTGTTACGAGCCAGCTATATTTGTCTTCGACCTGTCTGCTCCGGATTCCGTTGATGGTATCATACACCCACTGGCTGATTTTTCGTTGTGACATATCCAGTTGAATGAGATCGTCTTTATATTGAATGGCTTCAACAGGTGCTATCACAGCCGCTGTTCCTGTACCAAACACTTCGGTCAGCTTTCCCTGCTGGTGCATCTCTACAATTTCGTGAATCGTAATAGGCCTCTCGGTGACTGTATACCCTTCTCCCTTCAGAAGAGTGATTACACTGTCTCTTGTGATTCCAGCCAGTATAGCTCCATCCAGATTGGGGGTCAATACCTCATTGCCTGAAACAAAAAAGATATTCATCGTGCCGACTTCCTGGATATATTTCTTGTGGATGCCATCCAGCCACATGACCTGATCAAAGCCTTCCTTTCTTGCCATTGTGGCGGGAAGTAGCGACGCGGCGTAGTTGCCTGCTGTTTTTGCTTCCCCTACACCGCCCACTACTGCGCGTACGTACTGGTCCTGCGCAAGCAACCGTACCGGCTTATTGTAATAAGGACCTACAGGCATCACAAAAATGATAAATCGATAGGTGTCAGACGCCTTTACTCCAATTGTTTCATCTGTGGCATACATAAATGGCCGAATGTACATGGCTGAACCCACTTGCTGTGGAATCCATTCTTTTTCCATGTCTATCAAGGTGTGGATAGCCTGTAAAAACAGTTCTTCAGGTACTTCTGGCATACACATCCGTCTCGCTGAGGCATTAAAACGTTTGGCGTGCATTTCTGGCCTGAACAGAAGGGCATTGCCTTCCATATCCCTGCTGGCTTTCATTCCCTCGAAAATCGCCTGACCGTAATGCCAGGCCATGTTGCCCGGATGTGTGGGAATCGGGGCGATCGGTCGGATTTCGAGGTTTGTCCACTGCCCATCCTGATAGTCAGCTACAAACATGTGATCGGAATAGATTTTTCCAAAAGGCAGATTGTCAAAATCTACTTTGGAAATACCGGATTCCGGTGTCCTGGTGATGGGAAAAGTATACTTCATTGAGTTAGGGTTTAGGTTCTGTTGGTCTTTGCCTTTCCGGCCGTAAAAGCTTTGACAATTTCTCCTTTTTCCCACTGCAATCCTTGCAGCTATCGCCTTTTTGTCATTACTTTACGCCACAAAATTAGATTTTTTTTGTGAATATACCCTTTTGAATTTCGTTTAAAATAATATTTTTTATTTACCTATATTTTACCTCAATAATAAAATTTAATTTTGAAATCATCCTACAATACAGTTTTATATAAAATTCAGAGAGATGCTATCGGCGTTGAGCCAGAAGGTAAAGGAAGTAAAGGTCTGGTTGTCGCCGTAGCGCTCGAGGAGGCTTCTGGTGGAGAAATGGAAACATTGCAAAAAATGATAGCCGCTATTCGCTACGATATAAACGAAGATGTCACAATTCTCAGAATTCCCTCGGGACAACAGTTTCCTCTTACGGCATTGGAAATGGGATGGCAGGATCTTCTAGTTTTCGGCCTGTCACCTGCCTCAGTGGGGCTCCAGATAGAGCATTTGCAGGAGAAAATTCTCTTCTTGGAAAGCAGAAAGGCACTCTTTAGTCCATCATTAAGGGAAATCAACAGCAGTATACCCAAGAAACAAGCGCTCTGGCGACTGCTACAGGAGATGTTCCTGAATGTGCCAAAAAGCGCGTAAACATTTTTTTGACAGAAAAAGTTCCCTTAACTCAACAAATCATGCACCCACCCCTATACTTTGCCACAACATCAGAACACAAACTGTCCGAACTGAGGGCGATGCTGACACACTGGACTGTGAATGGACTCCGAGATGTGGGCATCATGGATGACATTCCGGAGGATGGCGCCACCTTGGAAGAAAACGCTATTGCAAAAGCGATGTTTCTTTTTCAGAAAACAGGACGACCTTCCCTGGCCGAAGACACCGGCCTGGAGGTAGACTCCCTTGACGGACAACCCGGCGTCAAAACAGCAAGATACGCGGGAGAGGAAAGGGATATGCAGAAAAATATCGCTAAATTACTGCAGGCACTGGAAGAAAAACCTGACCGTTCAGCACAATTTCGTACCATCATTGCCCTGGTTAGCGAAGCAGGTATCCGGACTTTTGAAGGACTGGTCAGGGGCACAATAGCCAGAAGCCCTGAGGGAACAGGAGGGTTTGGATATGATCCGGTTTTCATTCCGGAATCGTATGAACGCACCTTTGCTGTACTGCCCACGGAGACCAAAAACTCAATCAGCCATAGGGCCCGTGCCGTAACGCAGCTACTTATTTTTCTGGAAACATCAGGTGAAAGTCAACCGGATATCTGAAGAAACGGCAACAAATGCGCTGCATTTCCCTTCAATAAATTTCTATTTCACTACCTCTCTCAACTTAGTAGCACATCTGCGATGAAGGCTGTACCAAAAATGACACTGGCGATGCCGTTTGTTGTAAAAAAAGCCCTGTCCACACGCGATAAATCGGTCTCAGAAATGAGAGTATGCTGATACACAAGCAGCAGAAGGAAGACAGCCATTCCTGCCCATGAAATCCA
>JAJTEZ010000153.1 GCA_021298335.1 Saprospiraceae bacterium
TGTCTTGTACGTTATTTCAGGAGTTACAAACAAACAGCGATACCGATCGGGCCAGGGCAATGGAGGCATATATGAAGCATCAGTTTTCTTTTTTTGGTGTGGCAGCGCCAGTCAGAAAAGTGGTTACTTCAGGTATAAAAAAATCAGATTTGATTGATTTGAAACAGACTTTTCCGCCATGGATCAAGGAATGCTGGCTGGCTCCTCAACGAGAGATGCAGTATGCTGTACTGGATTTGTTGATTGCCCGAAGCAAATGGCTCACCCCGCAACATCTGCCTATGCTGGAATGGATGATGGTTACCAAATCGTGGTGGGATACAGTTGATGGAATTGCTCCGGGGCTCGCCGGGTCAGTATTTTTAAGATTTCCTGAGAGTCGTGATCAATGGATCGAAACATGGCTGACTAGTAAAAATCTGTGGCTCAATCGGGCGAGTTTGATTTTTCAACTAAAATATGGACGGAAGACTGATTGGGATTTTTTACAGCAAACTATTTTGACACATATAGAATCGCGTGAGTTTTTTATTCGCAAAGCGCAGGGATGGGCGCTTCGTCAGTATGCAAAGCTGGAGCCACGTGAAGTAAAAATGTTTGTGGAGTCACATCCCGAATTATCAGGATTGACAAAAAGAGAAGCCCTGAAGCATCTATGACACTTCAGGGCTTCTTTTCTTTTTTCTGTAGCAACCTGTGGTTTACTGATTGGGGGGAGGCGGATATTTTTTCCCTGTCCTTTTTTCCTCCGCAACGATTTTTTTCAGGAACCTGATTTTTTCACTGATTTCCTTTCCTCTTTTTCCCTTTTTAATCTTGGACATTGATTCAAGTGCTTCGGTGTACATTCCCTGGTAGTAATAACAAACTCCCCTGTTATAGAGGAGTTCCCTTGAATATGGGACCAGCTTCAGGCCTTTTTCAAAGATTGTCTGGGCTTCTTTATATTGTTTTAATGCAACTAATATTTCACCTTTTCTACCCAGCATGACAATGTTTTCCGGAAAGATGTCAAGGCCGCGATTGATAAAGGTAAGGGCCTCGTCGTTTTTACCCTGGAGATACAATGCGCTGGCAATAAATTCTTCTGCCGGACTGGAATTATTATCCAGTAATCTGAATGGATTGACCGCTTGTTTGGCTTCCAGCTCCATCACGGGATACATCTTTCGTTCACGTGCCACACGCGCCGCTTTCAAATGCTGTTCCATCTCGACCGCTCTGGTCCCATAATAGGCTCCGAACCCCAGCAGGGGAACCAAGGGAAGTAAGACGAAAGAAGACAATGACCGCCAAGATTGTCTGTCTGTTACGGAATGGTGCAATGCAATCAAACCAGCTGAAATCAGGGCAAGATACAACTGATGGTTTATCCGTTCAATCGGAAATGAGAAAAAGGAAATACACAGATAAGAAGCAACACTACCCATCAATAACACTGCAAGAATCCGGCTGTTTTTATCATCAGATTTTCTTAATACTTGTATGCCCAGGTAAAACAGATACAGGAAAAACGACAAAAACAGGATGAACCCAAAAATCCCTTTTTCAGCAAAGACCCACAAAAAGTCATTGTGTGGCCTTCCCCAGTTGGTCTGCTGAATGCCGGCAAAAAGCCCCTGCACATATGTATAATACTCCATATTCCAGTTGCCCGGACCCACACCCAGCCAAAAGTGGTCCTTGATCATTTCAACCGTAGCCCCCCAGATTTTGATTCGGTTGATATTGTGCCAGGATTGGGTGTCGGTAATACTTTGGATCCGACCGACAACAGAAAAGTCGTCTGTCGCCTTGGGCAAATTATAGATGACCGTAATTGTTGCAATACCCGTTACCATCAGCGCACCGATAACGTTGCGCCATTGCCTTGAAATCCCCATTTTTTGATAGTCCAGTACAATGGCAATGGCAGCCACGAGTCCTATTGCCACCACCCCGACCCATACGGCTCTTGTTTTTAACAGGATTATCATGGTGATTTGTAAAGCAGTTAAAATGGAAGCGATTATGCGGGACGGACCTTTCAGTTTATAGATACCGTACAACAGAAATGGCAGCATGAGCATTAGGGCGTTGGAGTATTCATTTTTATGCGACATAATCCCCTCTACAGCATAAATGTCTTCCCGACCATCCTTCAAGTACCTTCCTTCTGTCAAGAATACTTTTTCGTAATATTGTTTTGCCCCAATGGCCAGCGCAATAAGGGAGGCTATCATGACCATCCAGGGAATGCGTACATGCCAGTCTGGCTTGCTGACAAAGAGCATCGAAACCACGCAAATCGCTGTGACAAAAAGCAGGTTTTTGAACAAATCAAAAAAGCCTTCCACAGGTTGACGGGCAAAAAGCATGGTGATTACAAGCGTAAACCAGAACAGAATTAAAATCAGGAAAACAGGGTTACGCAATACCGAACTAGCTTGTTTCATCCATCCAGGTTTTTTGAGCGCCAGATAAGCTGTCACGATAGTCAACATTGTGCAGACTGCAGTAAGTCTGGGAAAGAGCGTGATATCCAGTGCCGTTCTGACGTGGAAAACGGGTATAAACAAGATGATAAATCCCAGAACCAAATAAAACAAAGTGTCTGAATTTGATACTTTTGGGGTGCTCTCTGTCTTTACATCCTTACTTTCTTGTTTTTTTATTCTTGCCTGACTCATATGGGACTGGTGGTTTACCTTGAATTTGGTACAAATATGCTTGAATTATCGAAATAGCATGGTCTTTGCCGTTTTTTTTTTCCTATGATACCTAGACTTCTATTGCTTTTTTATTCGTGAGAACTCTCTGACTACCAGCCAGCAAGTTTGCCAGATTATCCAGATGTCAAGCCAGAAAGACCATCGTTTGATGTATTCAATATCTTTTTCCACTCTCCTTCGGATATCATCCAGATTTCTTACTTCTCCCCGGTATCCCGAAACCTGGGCAAGTCCGGAAATCCCTGGTTTCACAAAGTGCCGAAACATATATTTTGAAACCTGCCGGCTGTAAGCTTCGGTATGAGCCAGCATATGTGGCCTTGGTCCAATCACTGACATCTGCCCAAATAATACATTGACAAACTGTGGCAGTTCATCGATGTTTGTTTTACGCAGAAATGCACCAACAGGCGTAATCCGGACATCATTCTGAACGGCCTGTTGGATGTCGGCCTGGTCATTGTGTACCATCGACCTGAATTTTAGTATTTTGAAAGTCTTTCCGTTGAGGGAGGTACGACGCTGCGTGTACCAGATTCCCTGATTTTTGGTAAAAAGATCCAGGATGAATAATATCAACGTAACCCAACCTAGAAGAAAAAAGATGATGAAAAGAGAAAATATGACATCAAATGACCTCTTGACAAATTTATTTCCCCACAATGCCAGCGGACCGGTATGTAAGGCCATGACAGGCATATTTCCCAGGTCACGCCATTCCACTTTCTGGTAAAGAAAATTGCCAAGATCGGGCACGAGATTTACCTGTACAGGGTATGCCGATAATTTCTCTGCCAGCAGGTCCTTTTCCTCGCTTGTTAAAGAGGTGTAAGCGATATACACTTCATCCGGATGCCAAGCCTGCATGACTTCATGTAAATGGCTGAATTCTCCCAGTTTTTTCATGCGGTTATCCTGTGAGTTTCCAATATAACCAAGACTTTTGTAGCCATACCAATTCTCCGATTTCATGAATTTGTGTATATCCACAACTGCATCATTGATGCCTATAAATAATACTTTCCTGAAATTAAAGCCCAGCCTTCGATAATAGAGAAATCCAAGGTGAAGGCCCATTTTCCATATAAAAAGACACACCATAAACAGAATGAGTACCAGTTTTAGAAGATCCCGGCTGTAATAATTGAAAGTGCGGAACTGAAAATACAACAGGAATAAAAAGAAGAAAACGGCTGAATTGTAAAAAGTATGTAACACAATATGTTGTAATTTCGAGTGCCTGTGAATCTCAAATGCCCTCGAAAAATATGATATGGTCAACCACACTCCATTGATATAAAGATATAACAGAAGACTTTCCGCATGCCAGCTATACGAGGGCTGGTGCAGGATAAAACCGACCACAAATAGCAGATTTAAAAGTGTAAGTTCACCTAAAAACGAAATGTAGGGTATATATCTTGAGTAACCAGAGGACATTTTTAAAATTCTGTATTAACTTGATAAAACTTTTTGAAAAAAAGCCAGATAGCTGTTTGTGAGGCGATCGAGGCTGTAGTCCTTTAAAATGGATTCTCTGTTTTTTTGAATCCTGTTTTCCCAGATCTCTTCAGGTTCGGGATTTTGCAACAGGTCTCCAATATCGTGTGATGAGGTAAAATACTGGGCATTTTTCTTCAGGATACTGCGGTTGAAGGGGTTGTCGTGCGCCACTATTTTTCCTGCAGCGGCCATTGCCTCCAAAAGAGAGGGATTGGTGCCGCCAGCAGAATGCCCGTGAAAGTACCATGCGCTTCCGGCTCGGAGGGCATCCAGCACTTCTTTTTCGAAAATACTTCCCAGAAATTGAATCGTGCGGCTGGCGTACTGACGCTTCAGTTTTTTGCCGTAGGAAGATGCAGTATTGCCTACAATCAGCAACGGCAGATCCGTCCTTGATTGCAATACCCCCTGAATTGCTTCCTCTATATGGTTGTCAGGTTGTAATCGCGCAATTACCAGGCAATACCTGCCGGGCTTTACCTGCCAGTTTTCCAAATAAGCAAGATCTGGCTGATGCACGGCTGGTGTTGCGTAAGATAAAAAGATGGTTTTTTTTTGGTAAGTATTGTCCAGGTACTGTTGAATGGGCATCGCATCGGCTACCAGCCAGCCACTGCGAAGAGCCACTTTTCGCTCTGACCAGCGCAGAAATCCCTTTGCGAAGAAACCGTACTTTGCGCGGCTCCATTCCAGACCATCCATATTTGAAACAACCGGTGTATTGGTTGGCAGCAGCCACTGCCACAAACCGCAACTGGTATAGCCCAACTGATAGATGATGTCATAATTTCTTTTTCTCGCATCCAGAATACAAAGCAGGTCATATATAATTTGTCCTGCATTGCCCAACCATTTTTCCGGATCAAAGATCATCACACGTCGAATGCCGCGAAACTCTGTACTTTTCTCAGGATGGAAGTGGCTGCAGTACACTGTGACTTTAATGCCCCGACTAACCAGTTCCTCAGCGAGGTAGCTGGCAAACTGTTCAAATCCTCCATATCTGTTGGGAATGCCCCGGCAGCCCAGGATGGCAATGTGCATGGTCGTTAAATTAAATTTTTAGAGCTTTTCAACTACTTCAGGAATGCCACCGGGCGGATTCGTTCCCAGATTTTTGCAGGGTACAGGATCATGGCCACCAGTAGAAAGAGATGTCTGACTCCAACAAGAGTGGTCAGTTGGTACTTTCTGTAAAACCTGATGTGCTGAAAATACATCCAGATGCGACGGCTGGACGTATGGGTGCCAAAAATGTGATCCCTGAATCTGAAAGTACGCTGAATGTGTTCAAATTTCAGATTTGAGGTAGAGCTGCCTGTGTGGATGCGCATCAGATACAGCGATTCCCGTATATTGGCAAATGTTGCCCCATTTTTTAGCATGCGGGCAAAGAGTTCATAATCTTCACCCGGAAAAAGCGGTTGATACCTGAAACCTGCAAATAATCGGGCCCTGACCATGACCGTTGGGTGCTGAATTCCGTGCTCACCCATTTGGATTCTTTTGGCAATCGCAGAGTGGCTT
>JAJTEZ010000154.1 GCA_021298335.1 Saprospiraceae bacterium
TGTCTTCTTATTGGCACTCATCCTTTCTTTTTTCTTACTTTCCATGACACTAATTTAAGGTTAATTAAAAAAATTAAGCTTATTTAGTGTTCACATTTAATTGAGGGCAAGACACAACACATTTATCAAAATCAATTGATTCAAGTAAAATCATTCAAAAAATAGAATCAAAATTAGACAGTGTATTAAGGAAGGATTCAGTGAGACAATGACCTGAATATTTATTTACATCTTATATTCCAAATGTATAAAATTTGGGTACAACACTACTCAGTCGGAACCGCAGAATAGCGACTATAAAGAAAAAAGTATGCACGCAGGGCTGCAGAAAACTGAATAGAGTATGCAAACACTGAATTTTATTTCGTTATGAAAAAGTTGTTATTAATCGGATCATTTGGTATTGGGCTTTTGTCATTTACCGCCTTTTCAAATGTAAACCATAATCATTCCACTGAGCTTGGATGTCAATACGGCAGGTGTGGTAAGATAAAATCTGATGGGACACAATGTAAAAATTGTGCACAATCAGGAAGTTACTACTGTTGGAGTCATAGATAATTCGAAGGGGCTTGACCCCTTTTTTATTTTTTGTTTAAAAATTCAGATGAACTATTAGTTATGATGAACTTATTCTCCTTCAAAGGTCGAATCGGAAGGCGTGAATTTGGAACTACATTTTTAATCATGTTTTTAATTTTACAAGCATTTAACGTGTTAATACAATCAACAGACGATTCTGAAATTCTGAGGGTCTTGACAATTCCATTTTATTGGATTTCTTATAGCACAGGCAGCAAAACGAGAACATGATATTGGGTACGGTGGATGGTACCAAATCATCCCAACAAGATATATCTGGCTAATATTTTTAAAAGGAGAAAAAGGACCAAATAAATATGGATGAAGAAGTCGATAGGGCATTACTTTTCTTTACACACAATACGATACAAACAACCAAAACCTACATTCCCATTCTTACTGCTTCCTAAAGCCTCCTTGACCAGGCAAATTACGATAATGCCGAAAAACTCCTCACTACCATCCTATCCTACGACCCCAACAACGCATTTGCCCGCGGCGAACTGGAATATGTACGAAAGCTAAAACAAAAAAAGTAATGGCTCTTATTGTATGATATGTCATTCATTAAAACTATTTTGAGCAATTTATGTATGACATATCATTCATTTTATAATTCTTTTTCTCTATTTTGCCCCCAGAGGTTTTGCACAATCTAAAGAGCTGTTGAGAAATCGCCAGGCTGTTTTTTACTACATAATACGTAGCCATATTCAAATTAAAATAATTTTAGTATATTTGTATGACATAACATACAAAATGTATTTTTATTAGCTTATATGAATGACTTATCATACAATCGATGGGATTCGATGTCCGACAAGGCACTGACTGAAACGATAGGCCACTTTATTAAATCCCAACGATTGCTTCAAAACAAGTCGCAGGATCAGGTAGCGACCGATGCCGGCATCAGCAGGTCAACCCTAAGCCTGCTGGAAAAGGGTGAAACAATCAGAATTGACAGCCTGATTCGGGTATTGCGTGTATTGAACCTACTCTATATTCTGGATGTATTTACGGTGAAGGATCAAATCAGTCCGATTGAATACGCAAAACTCAAAAAGAAACAACGAAAGCAAGCATCTCCAAAGCAATCTAATGCAAACCTTTCAAAAGAATCAGAATGGTAGACGTGGCAGAAATTTATATCTGGGAGGAACTAGTAGGGGCTGTCAGATGGGATGAATCTCAACAACTTGCATTTTTCCAATATGATGTAAAATTTCTTCAAAAAGGGTGGGATTTGGCCCCACTGAAAATGCCAATTTCCCAAACTACCCGGATCCATAGTTTTCCTGCACTTCGCAGAGGACGAAATGACAACGAAGATACATTCAAAGGATTACCTGGATTATTAGCTGATGTGTTGCCTGACAAATATGGTAACAGATTGATGAATGTGTGGCTTGCACGCCAAGGCCGAACAGAAGACAGCATGAATCCAGTAGAAAAACTTTGCTTCATCGGAACAAGAGGGATGGGAGCCTTAACATTTGAACCGGCACAAATCAAAACCAATGAAATAATCGATTCCATAAATTTAAATGATTTAGTAAACATCGCAAAAAAGATGCTCTACAATAAAGAATCTTTTTTGACCAACTTGAATCAAGACGAGGAGAAAGCACTATTGGATATATTAAAAACAGGAACCTCGGCGGGAGGGGCGAGGCCAAAAGCAGTGATCGCCCTAAATCCAAAAACAGGAGATATTAAATCCGGACAAGGAAATGTACCTGAGGAATTTGAACATTGGCTGATAAAACTCGACGGGGTCAGCGGTGAACAATTTGGAGAATCTTCAGGATGGGGCCGGGTAGAATACGCTTATTACCTGATGGCAAAAGACTGTGGCATAGAAATCAGTGAATGTAAACTCCTGGAAGAAAACGGCAGAGCGCACTTTATGACAAAAAGATTTGATAGAAGTGGCAATACCAAACATCACATGCAATCCCTGTGCGCAATGCAACATTTTGATTTCAATGACATGTTTGGATACAGTTATGAGCAGATGTTTCAAACAATGAGAATGTTAAAACTGACCTACCCTGAAGCTGAAGAAATGTTCCGTAGAATGGTATTTAACGTACTGGCTACAAACTATGATGACCACACGAAAAATTTTGCATTCATTCTTAAAAAAGACGAACCCTGGAAATTAGCCCCCGCCTATGACTTATGTTTCGCCTTTGACCCCACCAATCATTGGGTAAGCAAACAAACTCTCAGCGTAAACGGGAAACGACTATTTATTACAAAAGAAGACCTGATGACTGTCGCTAAGCAAAATAATATCAAAAAAGGCGAGAAAATCATCGATTCAATCAACGAAGTTGTAAAATCATGGTCAACTTATGCGGCCTTAGCCGGTGTCCGAACAGACCTCATTGAAAAAGTACATACACACCTGAATATCTTATAGAATTCCAACTTTTTTGTACCTTGCAATAAAAATCACCGCTATGGAACAACCCCGAAATAAAGACCAGAAATGCCCCGTAGTCATTGTGCTCGACACCTCAGGATCTATGAATGGCGCCCCCATCGAAGAACTCAACAAGGCCCTCGTCCAACTCAAAGAGGACATCCTCTGCGACCCTACCCTCACCCAGCGGCTCGAAGTGGGCATCGTCTGTTTTGATGACGACGCACGACAGGAAAGAGGCATTGACCTGGTCACCGTAGATACCGAAATGCCCGTACTGAACATCGGCGGACAAACCAACCTCGTGGCCGGAATCAGACTAGCCATCGATCTCGTTGAAGAACGCAAGGCGTTTTATAAATCCAACAACGAACAATATTACAGGCCCTTCATCGTCCTGTTTACCGATGGAGCACCTACAAATACTCCTGAAGAAATCGACCAGCTTGATAATGACATTCAGCAGATGTCTGATGCCAAAAAGTTTGTCTTCATCCCGTTTGGCGTGGAAGGGGCCGACCTGCAATTACTGGCAAAACTGGCCGCCCAGACAGCGGACGAACGACTCTCAAATAAAGCCAAAGCATGGCAAATGAAGGATGTGACAAAATTTGCCGAAATCTTTGCGTTCGTGAGCTCCAGTATCTCGCAAGCCATCAACCAGGGAGGTACACAAGCGGCGCAACTGTCACCGGATGTAGCACAGGCCGTAACCTTCGATCTGGGAGTGTAACCCGTTCAGGATGGAAAATACCTCCATGCAACTGGCCTTCGCCTCAGTGCAGGGACCCGCACACAAAAAACAAGTTCCCGCCATACCCTGCCAGGATGCCGGCATTGCCACCACCCTATCCAATGGTTGGATCGTACTCATCGCATCCGATGGAGCCGGTTCTTCACTCCATTCTGATGTAGCTTCCCGGTTTTGTGTTCAGCATTTACAGATTCTTCTGGAGGAGAATTGCCAAGCGCTGCATACCCTGATTGATGGACAACAATTTCGCCCTGATGCCGGCACTGCATGGGAAAAGGTCAGCCGGGATATTTTTACCAAGGTCCGCAGTGCGCTGTTGGACAAATCTTCTGCTGAAAATATCCCTGCCCAGCACCTGCACTGTACCCTGCTCATGACACTGCTATGCCCGGCCGGATTTTTGACTGCGCACGTCGGCGATGGCAGGGCCGGGTATACCGATCAGGCTGCACATGCCCTGCTCACACCCTTCATGACGTTTGTGGCCGGAGCGACATACTTTCTGATCAAGGAAGGATGGGAAGATATCTTCCGGGCAACCTGCACCCCAGTAAGCGCCAGTGAAGTGCAATATTTTTTTGTTTCGACGGACGGATGCCAGTCCTACATCACGGACCAGCAGGCAAAAGCCCCAAGCTCAGGTCCCTTTGATGCAATTTTGGGCGAAGAAGCCTATTATGATGGCAACCTACCCTACCACCCATTCTTTGTCGGTCTCATCGATTCGCTGAGAGAAGAAAATGACGCAGAAGGCCGAAATCTGCGCCTCTACCGCTTGCTGGACCAGGGCGTTTACGCGCTGAAGGGCGAAGAAAATGTCCTGCAGAGCCTCATTCACCCCTCCCTGGAAGACGACAAAACACTTTTGCTGGGCTATCAATGATGTTGTGATGTATAAAAACCTGTCAGGCAATCAAATACCATTGGGTGAAGAACTGGGCAAGGGCGCTGCAGCACAGGTATTTCTGCACGGCAGCGACAGCAAAAAAGCGATCAAAATATTCCACGCTCACCACCTTGCCAGAGAAGCCGGGCTTGCAAAACGGCTAAAAAAACTGCACGAAATCTCCAGGCATATCCACCTGTACGTCGACTATAAAAGTCCGACACAGACCATCTCGAAGCCTGTCGGTTCATTGCCGGAAGACCTGGTATTTGATGCAAAAGGCAGATTAGTTGGCTTTGTCATGCCCACCATCAAAAACGGCATAGACCTGTCGCAAGTGGTGTTTGCTCGCGACCATAGCGCGTTTTTCAAATACAAACACAAGCCATTTTACGCACTTTGGTACGATAATTTTACATATGGCGCTCATTCATTGCGCAACAGGTTTATACTGTGCTACAATTTGGCACACAGCTTTGGCAAGCTGTACAAGCTGCAGTCATTGCAGGGCATACCGCTCAACCTGCAGCTATACAACTTCGACATCAAGCCGGCCAACATCCTTGTATCCCTGGAAAAAACGTCGTCGAGCCTGCACATCATGCCATTTATCCTCGACCTGGACAATCTCACCCTAAAAAACGAAACAGGTGTGCTGGCGCCGGATCATCCGCAATTTACCCCTGAGTACAAAGCACCTGAAGGTCCATTGGATCATTACTACGACTATTTCAGCATCGCCGTCATCTTTTACCAACTGATTTTCAATATCCATCCCTTTGAAGGCATCCAGGGGAAAACCCGGTTTACCGATGGCACCAACAGAGATTTTTTCATGCAAAACCAGTGCTTCCCGTGGGGTAAAAATGGTAAATTCCTGGAAATCTCGCCCCAACATGCCAATTTTAAGAGGCTGCCGGAGATTTTGAAAGACTTGTTTGTCCGTGCCCTGGACGCACCTGCCCGTCACCTTCGCCCGGATATGGCCGAGTGGCAAAAAGGATTTGTGCTACTCCTGAAAGATCCGTCACTACAGTTTGACAAATTTTTCAAATTTTAATTTCAGAACTC
>JAJTEZ010000003.1:0-24126 GCA_021298335.1 Saprospiraceae bacterium
TATATTGTTACACAACATTTTCTTCTTTATCTTCATTTAAGATGTGATAAAAAGAGGGAGTATGTTGGTAAAGAATATTTTTTCAGTGAGTTTGATTTTATTTTCAGTGATAGATATTTTGGGGAATATCCCCGTTATCATTGATTTGAAGCACAAGGGGGTGGTTGTAGATTCCATGAAGGCGGCAGTGGCTTCTTTGTTGCTCATGATCGGATTTTTGTATGCTGGTGAAGGCATTTTGAAAATTTTTGGTCTGGATGTGCAGTCTTTTGCAGTGGCAGGTGCTTTAATCATCTTTTTTATTGGATTGGAAATGGTGTTGGGCGTGCGATTTTTTAAGGAAAATGAGGGCATGCAAACAGGAACCATTGTGCCAATTGCATTTCCCCTGATCGCAGGCGCGGGTACCATGACTACAATCATTTCGCTGAAGTCAAAGTTTGAAAACCTGGAGATTCTGGCGGCTATTTTTTTAAATGTGGTGGTCGTGTTTGCCGTATTGCATTTTTCGGACTTAATAAAGGATAAGCTGGGAGATGCCGGAGCTGCTGTATTGCGTAAAGTGTTTGGCATCATTCTTCTTGCGATTGCTGTGAAGTTGTTTAAAGAAAATTTCCACCTGGTCATCACTTCGGGAAAAAAGCTGGCCTTTTCAGGAGTCTGATAGTTGTCGTCTTTCTGGCTGCGCTTTGCCCTTGATTCGGAGAAGGGTTGTACTTTTGTCTTCACGATGAAAGCCAGCCAACCAGCATCAAGGAGTGCCATGATTAAGGCAAAGGCTGCAGAGATGGGATTTTTCCTCTGCGGCATTGCCCGTGCTGAGTTTATGGATGATGAGGCCAGACGTCTGGAAAAGTGGTTAACTCAGGGCTATCATGGCGATATGAGTTATATGGAAAACCATTTTGACAAGCGTACAGACCCGCGTCTGCTCGTTCATGGAGCAAAAAGCGTGATTTCGCTGGCATATAATTACTACCATCCGGAGAAGCAGACAGACCCTGAAGCGCCAAAAATTTCCATGTATGCGTTTGGGAAAGATTATCACAAGATTGTCAAAAAGAAGTTGAAGCAGTTGTTTACCTGGATACAGTCTGAGTTTGGTGCTGTCGAAGGGCGCTATTTTGTAGATTCTGCACCCGTGCTCGAGCGGGACTGGGCCAAAAGGAGCGGCATAGGGTGGGTGGGTAAAAATACCCTGCTGATTCACCCTAAAAAGGGATCCTGTTTTTTTTTGTCAGAATTGATATTGGACCTTGAACTGGAGGCAGATCATCCCCTCAGGGATTACTGCGGCACCTGTACACGCTGCATCGACGCCTGCCCTACCGATGCCATACATCCTGAGGGCTATCTCATGGATGGAAGCAGGTGTATTTCTTATCTGACCATCGAACTTAAAAAGAATCTGCCTGAAGAGTTTGCGGAAAAAATGGAAAACTGGGCTTTTGGCTGTGATATCTGCCAGAGTGTCTGTCCGTGGAATCGTTTTTCTGTGCCACATTCAGAGGAGAAATTTTTACCTTCATCAGAATTGCTTTCACTTTCCAAAAAGGAATGGCTAACCCTGGATCAGAACGCATTTGAACGCATCTTTGAAGGCAGTGCCGTAAAGCGCACCGGCCTGGAAGGAATCCGCCGCAATGTTGCGTTTTTGCAGCATTCTGCCGATAAATCCGGCAGGGAGGAGTGACCAGTCTGCCTCACTCGACCAGATTGGAAATTATGTTGTATCTTTGTTATTCCAAAAATCATTTCCTGTACAATAATTCAGAGTTCATGGTCCGGTTTGCAATGTTGATTGCTTTCTTATTTTCCATATCCTGTTTGCAGGCTCAGATATCTGTGCATGCATCGTCGTCCGTAGAAAAAATGATGCAGGAGATGATTGTTCGGGGTAAAGCGACAGAGTCGGTCAAGGCATGGAGAATACAAATCATTACCACTGACGATCGTCGGGAAATGGAAGCGGCAAGAGCCAGATTTAAATCTATGCATTCCGATATTTCCATGGACTGGAAGCATGTAGCACCGTATTATCAGGTCAGGGTGGGGTATTTTGAATCCAAAAATAAACTCATGCCCTTTTTACTGGAGTTGAAAGAGACGTTTCCTGCCGCGACGCCTGTTTATGATAATGTCAGGAAAGCCGACTTGCTGAACGATTGACCCATCCATGAACAGAAGGACGAATACATCCAAAAAATCAATTGACTGGGTAGTTTTATCCGTATATTTCAGTCTGGTTGTCATCGGCTGGTTTATGGTGTTTTCTACACTCTACAACGAGCAAAACCCGACTGCATTTTTAGATGTATCTACCCCATTGGGTGCCCAGACTCTCTGGGTTTTCATTTCCATTGTGGCATTTCTGTTTACCCTCACAATCGACTGGAAGTTCTGGAACACGATCGCTTATCCATTATATGGTCTCACATTGGGCCTTTTGGTTCTGGTACTTCTCGTTGGCAAGGAGATCAATGGAGCAAAGGCCTGGTTTTCCTTTGGTTTTTTTTCTTTTCAACCGGCCGAGTGGGCCAAATTTGCAACAGCCCTTGCGGTAGCCAGCTATTTAAGTTTTTATAAAAAGGCCATTACCGAAACGCAGGTATTTCTACTGGCAGTTTTTTTGTTTTTGGGTCCTGCATTGTTGATTCTTTTGCAGCCTGATTTTGGTTCATCCCTGGTATTCTTTTCTTTTTTCCTATTGTTGTACCGCAGAGGCATGTCGCCACTATGGCTGATCATTGGACTCAGCGGGTCTGCAATTTTTGTCTGTTCCCTTGTATTCAGTCCTCAATCAGTGATTGTGTTTTTAGTATCGATTGCAGTCATGATTCTCTGTGTGGCAGCCTATCAAAACTTCAACGGTTGGCTGATTTCTCTGGTTGTGATTGGGGTAAGTACATTTCTTTTGCTACAGGGGGAATGGGTGTTGGCAGTGGGAGGAGGATTACTGGTTCTTGCATATTTTTTTATGGTGCACTTTCAAAAGGGAAACTATAGAATCGGAATTCTGGTTTTTATTCTGCTCTTTTTGTCAGCTGGTTTTTCT
The DNA here is from genome assembly GCA_021298335.1 of Saprospiraceae bacterium. Taxonomy (GTDB): domain Bacteria; phylum Bacteroidota; class Bacteroidia; order Chitinophagales; family Saprospiraceae; genus OLB9. The sequence continues at coordinate 3,056 of JAJTEZ010000003.1, forward strand.
TTCGGGACAAGTTATGTTTTCGACAATGTGTTGAAGCCGCACCAACAGGACCGGGTCAATGTCTGGTTGCGTCCGGAGAGGTGCGATCCGCGAGGATCGCTATACAATCTGATACAATCGAAGTTGGCCATAGGGTCTGGAGGATTTGCCGGCAAAGGGTTTTTACAGGGAGAAATGACAAAACTGAATTATGTACCTGAGCAATCCACGGATTTTATCTTTACTACGATTGGGGAGGAGCAGGGATTTATTGGTAGCCTGGGAGTGATTCTCTTGTTTACCATTTTACTTGTGAGGTGCATATTTATAGCAGAAAGATCACATCTCGAATTTATCCGAAATTACGGTTATGCTGTCGCGGGCATTCTGCTGGTACATTTTACGTTTAATCTGGGCATGACAATGGGTATTTTACCTGTTGTCGGAATCCCTCTGCCCTTCATTTCCAAGGGGGGGTCGTCATTGCTGGCTTTTTCGATGATGGTGGGAGTACTTCTCAAGATGGATATGGCGAGATACAGAACTAGTTGAATTATGGAGTTTACGATAACGCACAAAGACCCGGCTTCTTCTGCACGGTCGGGCATTCTTCAGACGGGACATGGCGCTATAGAAACGCCCATTTTTATGCCTGTGGGCACACAGGGCACTGTTAAAGGAGTACACCAGCACGAACTGGAGCAAGTGGTCAACGCGCAGATTATTCTGGGTAATACCTACCATTTATATCTAAGGCCGGGTACAGACATTCTGGAAAAGGCAGGCGGGCTGCACAGGTTTATTGGGTGGAACCGCCCTATTCTCACTGACAGCGGAGGCTACCAGGTGTATTCTCTCAAAGGAATGCGCAAAATAACAGAAGAAGGTGTCAAATTTCAGTCCCATGTTGATGGCTCGCGCCATTTTTTCAGCCCTGAGTCGGTCATGGATATCCAGCGCAGCATCGGGGCCGACATCATCATGGCTTTTGATGAATGCACCCCTTATCCCTGCGAATACACTTATGCAAAGAGATCTATGCAAATGACACATCGCTGGCTGGTCAGATGTATGCAAAGGCTGGATCAGATCGAACCAGCATATGGCTATGAGCAGATCTTTGCGCCTATCGTGCAGGGCAGTACATATCCCGATCTCCGACAAGAGTCGGCAGAGTTTATCGCCGGATGTGACCAGTCGATCAATGCCATCGGTGGACTATCCGTCGGTGAACCCCATGAAGATATGTATGCTATGACAGATCTTGTCTGTCAGATTTTACCTGCATATAAGCCTCGGTACCTGATGGGCGTGGGACTGCCGGAAAACATCCTGGAGAGTATAGCGCTGGGTATTGATATGTTTGATTGTGTGCTGCCATCCAGAAATGCACGCCATGGCATTTTGTATACGCGGCAGGGCGTCATCAACATCAAGAATGCTAAATGGCAGGAGGATTTTAGTCCGATTGATGCAGAAAGCAGTGCCCCTACAAGCAGATTTCATACCAAAGCATATCTGAGGCACTTGTTTAAGGTGGAAGAACTGTTGGCAGGGCAGATTGCTACGTTACAGAATTTGAGTTTTTTCCTTTGGCTGGTGGGGGAAAGCCGGAAAAAAATCCAGGAAGGGACATTCAATTCCTGGAAAAACGACATGGTGAAATCTGTAAGTCAGCGTCTGTGATGAGCATACTGGACCGGTATATCGTCAAAAAATACCTGAGCACATTCTTTTTTACCATGTTGCTCATCACGATGATTGCCATCACCATTGACTATTTTGAGCGCGTCGATAAGTTTATCAATTCAAATTTGTCTGCCAGAGAAATCATCGAGGGCTATTACATCCATTTTGTTCCCTGGATCAATGGATTACTCTGGCCATTGTTTGCCTTGCTGGCTGTGATATTTTTTACATCCCGAATGGCTAGGAATTCTGAAATCATCAGCATTCTCAGCGCAAAAGTGAGCTATACCCGACTGATACGCCCCTACATGATTGGTGCCGGCATTCTTGCAACACTTTTGTGGGTTGGTAACAATTATATCATACCCAAGAGCAACCGCCTGAAAAATGAATTTGAAAGTCAGTACATTCGTGCCAGCGCCAAAACGACTCTAAATCACAACATTCACTTCTGGCTTTCGCCGAATGAAAAAGTATTCATTCGAAGCTACTCCAGTGAGGATAGTTCAGGACGCACATTTCGCCTGGAGCGATTTGAAAATCAACAGCTGACGTATGCTCTGAAAGCTAATAAAATCAAATACCTGGGTAAGGCAAATCAGTGGCGTTTGGAAGGATATGAAGTCCGCACCTTTGGTAAGCTTTCAGAAACACTGGATTCTCGTACAAATGAGCATAAAGACACGACATTCAGCTTTGTTCCGCAGGACTTCACGCGGTACACAAAACAAATGGAAATGATGAATACCTCAGACTTGCGCGAGTTTTTGCGCTATGAGCAGGCAAAAGGACTGGACTCAGGTAAAAAATACAGCATAGAACTTTACCGCAGGACAGCAGATCCATTCACTATTTTTATTCTTACGCTGATCGGTGTGGCAGTGGCCTCCAGAAAGGTGCGCGGTGGGATGGGCTTTCACCTGGCAGCAGGTGTAGTGATTGGTGCCGTATTTGTGATCTTATCCAAATTTAGCACAACTTTTTCTACAAATCTATCTCTGCCTCCAGGTTTGGGAGTCTGGATTCCGAATATTTTCTTTTCCGCTGTCGCTTGGTTTCTTGTCAGGAATGCTCAGAAATAGGGACCTGAATTAGTTAGCGCAGGATTTTTTCAATTTTCCTTCCCTTTGCAAGTTCGTCTACAAGTTTGTCCAGATATCTGACATTCCGGGTCAGATCCTCTTGAATCTCCTCAATGCGATAGCCACAGATCATGCCAGTAATGAAATGCGCATGCGGATGTATTTTTGCCTGAGAAAAAAATTCCGCAAAGGTGGACTTTTTAAGAATCAGTTCCTGAAGTGCCGTTTCATCAAACCCTGTAAGCCATTCAATGACCTGAAGAAGTTCGTCTCTTGTGCGCCCCTTTTTCTCAATCTTGGCAATGTAAAGGGGGTATACTGATGCAAAAGTCATTGCAGAAAAGCGGGCATTGTGTTCTTGAGTGGTTTTCATGGCATTTTGAAAAACATGCAAAGTACCAACCCAACATAAAGGAAAAAAGTTTCTGATATTTATTTTTTTCACTAAAAATACAGATGTTCAATGTAGTGTAAATGTGCGGTACCATCTTTTTTATAAAAGTTCAGTTCAAAACTCAAACAGGGTTATTCTGAAGAAACTGCTCTGCGAGGCTATCCATTTTTTGTGCTATCCGACTGGCAGGAAACATAAAACGCTGATGTACCGATCTATCATTTTGTAAAGGGTGAATCTTTTCTGATGCGTTCTTTAAGCAACAAATATACCGCAAAGCTATATGCTGTGCTTTGATATGAAAGATCAAATTGTAAACGGGGGATATGTTGTTAAAATCCTCTTCATTGCCTAAAGCAATTGCCAGCTTAGCTGGTTTTTTAATGCCAAAATACATAAGCAGGTGGAAGGCACTACCTGCATTGCCACCCACGACTCTGGCATGATAAAGAAACCGTATTTGTTCAGTAACAGGTAGTGTTTCAGGGTGGACTACTTTCCACCCTCGCTTGCTAAGTTGTAGTTCGAGCTTGGTTTCGTTTTCGATTTTTCGAAGATTGTTACCCAACCGGGCCCGACTCAGATAGACTTTTTCATGCCCGGTCCTGGGCATTGTCATTGTTTTTTCCAAACCATACCAGGTATTTATAAAGTATCTGACTGCACTCAGATGGTTTAGGTGCATACCAAAACGGTTGATCATGCTTGGCCGCGGAATGAGGACTTTTGATAGACGAGTGATGTTTGAAAACTGTTCTGTACTTATGATCCTGTTGGAGGAGATGTTTAGATAGGCGGCGAGGTGTTTTTTTTGAGACGAATGTATTGCGGGAATAATAAACCTAATATTTTTTCTTTCATCAAACAGTAATGACTTACTGGCATCAGTAATCGGATAGAGCCAGGCTGCAGTTTCAGTGAGTGAGTGACCAAAATGTTCAAAATTTATGTAGGGCAGAAAAATGGATTCTTCAACTACCGGCCATTCTTCATTTAGGGCCACGTCTACTACCTGTTCATAGTTCGCACTCGGTAAACCAATAGGAGGGGTGCCTCTGTAAATGAGCGATTCGGATAATATCTTTCCATTTAAGTTATACAGTGCATTCATTCCTGGCACAACAAGGCAATTTTCAAACACTACTGTACCCTGTGGAAGGTCTGATTGACCCGTCAGACTTTCTTTTTCAGTGTATACCTGTATAAACTTAAAAAATGAAAACTCCTGAAAAAGACATCCTATCCATTTCATTTGCTTAATTTTAGTTCTTCACTCTCTGAATGGCTGATTATCAGGGCCATATGGAATACTTATGAGAAATAATCGTTTTGGTTTGTGTGGCTGTCTCATGCGCATTTCAAACATCATATCCTGTAAAGAAAGAAATACAAGAGTTCAACCAAGATACACTTGAAAATGGATGCTAATTTACAGGAAACTTTTTGAAAGGAATAAAATGCGAGAGAGCTTTTCAGTAAAAGCAAGCGAGGTTTTAGAGTTGACCCACTAGGACTCGAACCTAGAATAACAGAACCAAAATCTGCTGTGTTGCCAATTACACCATGGGTCAGACACTTGCTAATCTTACTTCTTAGCGGCCGCAAATATAAGAGATAGTTTCGATAAAATAAAATTCAAAATGTACTTTTTTTAATTCATACCTTTGCACTTTGATGATGGAGATAAACAGTTGGTTCGCGTTTTTATCCTGTAAAAGCAGGAAATGGGGTATCGTTTTACTTGCACTGGCAGCGATTGGTGCAAGCATGCTTTTTTCTTTTTTTATGATCTGGAACGAATCACGTCAGGGCATAACATGGCATGATCCTGTATTGGCATCATTTCGCCCGATCAATTTAAGCCTCCCTATAGGAATCCTTACAAATGGTGGGATTTTGATTGCATTGATTCGAATGTTTGCCCGACCAGCTACTGCAGTGTATTTTTTTTATGCAGCGTTGTGTATTATTATTTTCAGAACATTGACGTTGTATTTTGTTCCACTAAACCCTCCAATCACTATCATTCCACTTAGTGACCCTCTACTCGAAACCACCTTTTATGGAGGAAATGTACTGCTCAAGGATTTGTTTTTTTCGGGCCATACTGCAAATTTGCTGCTGGTAGGCTTATTGTCTAACGAACGAATCTTAAAAATCTCCCTTCATTGTATTGCCGCCTTGGTAGGATTGTTTTTAATCATGCAACACGTGCATTATTCCGCTGATGTAGTTGCTGCACCTTTTTTTGCAGTTTTGGCCTATAAATGCGCTGTATTGCTGGGTAACCGCACACTACTTTCACATCTGCCGGATGATCAGAAACGAAAGGGAAAAATTTTCATGAATTCCTGACGCAGAAATGTTTAATCCTCTCCTGTCAATGTACCTTCTGTACAGTTTTGGCAAATGTCTATATCCTTTCTGCCTTTCACCAGTTTTTGTCTGAATTTATTGTAATTATCAGATTTCCAGATTGTTGAAAAAGATTGCTGACTAACCTGCCCCATCTCATAGCTGGCATCTTTGTCAAAACAACAAGGAACAACTCTTCCGTCCCAGGTGATGACACTGGCATGCCAAAGTTTCCAGCAGCTATTTTTCAATGGATTTTTGATGACATATCTGCCGTCATTTGTCTGGCGGTATCTGTTGAATTTTGGATTTACTGGCATCAGATCACTGCCATTCTCGAAATCATAAATTTGTGCTGTTTTCAGGCTCACTGCATCTACGCCAATTTCTTTAGCTAAGCGGGTGAGGTCATTGATTTGATGTTCGTTGTGTTTTAAAACCAAAAACTGAAAGACAATTTCCGGGGTCTTAGATTTCAGTTTTTTCTTTGCATCGGCCATATTTTTCGCCCCTTGAAGCACAGTGTCTAGCTTGCCGGATTTCCGATACAGGCTGTAAGTTTCCTGTGTCGTTCCATCTACAGAAATGATTAGTCTGTCAAGCCCTGACTCAATCGTTTTTTGACAGTTTTCAGGACTTAAAAAGTGACCATTGGTGGATGTTATTGTATAAATCCCTTTTGTATGTGCGTAATTGACCAAATCAAGAAAAAATGGATGTATGAAGGGTTCTCCCTGAAAATAGAAAATGAGAAACGACAATGTGCGGTGAGTTTCGTCAATGACTTTATGAAACAATTCTTCTGAAAGTGTTCCTGTGGGCCTGGAAAAACTTCGCAATCCGGACGGACACTCAGGACATCTCAGATTGCAGGCTGTGGTAGGCTCGACTGAGAGGGTCATTGGCATACCCCAGTGTATGGGTCTGTTGGACATTCTGGACAACTGCCAGGATAAGATCAATTGAATGAAATTCCATAATTTCGGCAGGGTAGCTGGCCTGAAAAATTTCCATGGAATTCTCAAACTTCGCGATTTATTGTTTTTTCTGATAGACTCTGATGTAATCCACCAGCATTTCCTGAGGCCATATATCAGCAGCAACCCCTTCTTTGCCTCCCCAGTTTCCTCCGACTGCCAGGTTTACAATCAAGTGGAAGGGCTGGTCAAACGGCCATGAAGCACTTCCCTGTCTGTCATTTGTGAATGTGTGGTACACTTTTCCGTCCATAAAAAAGTGGATGGCGGATTCATCCCATTCGATGCCATATGTATGGAAGGATGACTCAGTTGTGGGTGAAAAGATGACTCCGGATTTCTGAGTACCTAGGATGTGGTTGTACTTTTGTGTGTGCACGGTGCCATAAACCGAATCAGGTTCATAGCCCACATGTTCCATGATATCTATTTCTCCACTGCCCGGCCAACCTCCGTATTTCCAAACAGTGGGCAGCATCCAGATGGCGGGCCAGGTGCCTTTTCCAACAGGTAATTTGGCGCGTGCTTCCACTTTTCCATACAGGAAATCTCCTTTTTGTTTGGTCACAAGACGGGAAGAAGTAAAATCGTAACCCTGTAATGGTTCTTTCAACGCAGTTATGACAAGGTAGCCTCCCTTGATGTGGGCATTTTTAATTTCCTTGGTGTAGTATTGCAATTCATTATTGCCCCATCTACAAACCTCCGGACAGCCATCGCCGAGGTCATATGACCATTTTGCATTATCCGGAGCGCCGTCTTTGTCAAACTCATCTGACCAGACCAGTTGATACTGATCCTTGCTTTGTTGACAAGTACCGGAAATGATGAAAGAAAATATCATCCAGACAGGAAGCAGTTGAAAGTTGAATTTAGCCATAAAGTTCAAAGTGAATTTGTGCTTCTGAATATCCGATCTCTTTTAATCTTCGCACACCCTCGTCAATCATCGGTGTCCATCCGCAAAGGTAAAAATGTCTTTCAGAAACTGGGTTAGAATACAAAGAGGTATAGAGTTCATGCACATACCCAGAGTGAAATGGCTGGCAGGATTCTCTGGAAAGAGCCACATCCCAGCGAAACTGAGAGTACTTTCCGGCAAAAACCTCCCACTCATCTCGATATAAAACCTGAGCGCTATACCTTGTGCCAAATATAAGGTGAATTGAGTCAAAGGCCAGCGTTTTCTGGTCAATAGTTTGCAGCATACTTCTGAAAGGGGCAATCCCTGTACCGGTGCACACAAAAATCAACTGCCTACCAGTCAACGGGGGCATTGTAAACACTCCATCGGGTCCTTTGCATGTAAGTTTACTGCCTTCTCTGACTTCCTCAAACAGATAATTGCTTCCTTTTCCATGGGGATTCCGGACTATGCATAGTGAAAACTGATTATTTCCAGCAGGGGCACTCGCAATGGAATAGCTGCGCCAGCGGTCTCTTCGCTTTTCGCCTACAGGAAGGTCAAATGTAATAAATTGTCCAGGGAGAAATTCGAAGTTTTCAAGTTCAGGAATGCATAGGTTGAACTGGCGGGTATGTTCAGTCAAAGGAAGTATTTCAGTCACTTCAGCGGTGTACCAGTGCGTCATACCATTGGTTTTTCCTTATTTGCGAGCTGACCACAGGCAGCATCGATGTCTTTACCGCGGCTTTTGCGAACGGTGACCATGATCTCTTTTTGCCGAAGGTAGCGGGCAAACTGGTTTACCTCCTGTTCGCTTGCCCGGGCAAAAGAAGTGCCATCTACAGGGTTATATTCAATGATGTTGACCTTGACAGGAAACCGACGGCAAAGGGATGCCAGATTTTGGGCGTCTTGTTGCCCGAGGTTGAATTGATCGAAGGCAATATATTCATAACTGATGCGATTCCCTGTTTTTTGGTAGAAATAGGCAATGGAATCCATCAGGACTTCGAGGTTGTTTTGTTCGTTTATGGGCATGATTTCCTCCCGTTTTCTGTCGTCTGCCGCGTGAAGAGACAGGGCAAGATTAACTTTAGTCTGGTCATCAGCCATGCGGCGAATCATTTTGGCAATGCCTGCAGTACTCACTGTAATTCTCTGTGGTGAAAGCTGTAGCCCCCAAGATTCTGTGAGCATGGCAATGCTTTCCATGGTGCTTGAATAAGCCAGCAGAGGCTCTCCCATGCCCATGTACACGATGTTTGTCAAGCCGTGGCCGAAAAGTTCCCGGCATTGCTGATTGACCAGCACAAACTGGTCGTAAATTTCTGCCGGCTCCAGATTCCGAACGCGTTTCATTTGTCCGGTTGCGCAAAATTTGCATGTCAGGCTGCATCCCACCTGTGTTGAAACACACACGGTAAAACGATTATCTTCAGGAACAGGGATGAGAACTGATTCAATTTTATGGCCATCATGCAAAATAAACCTTGTTTTGACTGTTCCGTCAAGACTGATTTGTCTCACTTCCTCCCGGATGACCAGAATTTCAAAATGCTGATTCAATTGCAGGCGAAGCGGAAGTGAGAGATTGGTCATGGCATCAAAATCACTGGCAGATTTTTGCCAGATCCATTCAAAAATCTGGCGGGACCGAAATGCGGGTTCTCCCCAGGAAGAAAGCACCTGCTTTAATTCTTCTGCGGTTAATTTTCGGATGTCTGTCCTGATGATTGCTTCCATGCTGCAAAAATACAGGAAATCTGGCATTTCGGCTGCGAATACTGGTCTTGAATACGGAAGATGGAAAAAGGGTGCATGCGAAGACAAAAAATAGTGTACGATAAACGATGATCCATTATTTAGCTAAACAAATAACCAATGTCGTCTTTTGTCAGAGATTTAAAGAAAGCTGTGTCTTCTTGTACGATTTCGTGGGTAAGCATCATTTTTCTTTCCTGCAACTGGATAATTTTTTCTTCTACAGTGTCTTTGCAGATCATCCTGTAAGCAAATATTTTATTAGATTGCCCGATACGGTGAGTTCTGTCGATCGCCTGTTGTTCAACGGCCGGATTCCACCAGGGATCCACGATGTATACGTAATCCGCCTGCGTCAGATTCAAGCCGACTCCTCCTGCTTTGAGCGAAATCAGAAACACATTCGATGCATTTCCTGATTGGAAGGCTTCCACTTCTTCCTTCCTCTTTTGTGCCGGCGTGCTTCCGTCCAGATAGCAGTAAGGCAAAGCCAGCGAGTCAAGTTCTTCACGGATCAACGCAAGCATTTCTGTAAACTGTGAAAAAATCAACATTTTGTGTTGTCCGGAATTTTCCGCGATTTCTCTGATGAGTTCCCGAATCTTAACACCTTTGGACGCCTTGGTTTCTTTGTCTTTAATCAATCTTGGATCATCGCAGATTTGTCGGAGACGCAGCAAGCCCTCCAGGATATATACGCCTGATTTGGACATGCCGTCGGACTCAATTTTTTGCATCAGTGCGTGTCGATAGTAATCCTTGTATTCGTCGTACAAGGTTTTTTGGTCTTTTTCCATTTGGCACCAAAGAATAGTTTCTGTTTTATCAGGAAGATCTGTTGCTACTTCGGCTTTCGTCCGTCGAAGCATAAATGGCCTGATTAGCTTTCTGAGCAGCAGAGAAGCATCTTTATCTCCCTCTTTGTCGATTGGATTTGCAAATTCATGGCGGAAAAATTCTCTGCTCCCCAACAGTCCGGGATTTAGAAAATGAAACTGGGCATAGATATCGTAGGTGTTATTTTGCATTGGGGTACCACTCAAAAGCAACTTGTTTCTAGCTTTCAGGAGGTGAACTGCTTTTGTTGAAATGGCGTCGGGATTTTTAATTGCCTGACTTTCATCGAGGATGATGTATTCCCATTGAAAGTTTCGCAGATATTCAATATCATTGCGCACGATGCCGTAGCTCGTGATGACAAGATCGTACTTGTGGTAATCCTCCTGTGAAAATTCACGGGCTGTGCCATAATACAGGTGGTAGGTTAAATCTGGGGCGAATTTTTTAATTTCATTCTCCCAGTTAAAAATCAACGAGGTGGGGCAAATGATCAGGCTGGTGGGCTTGTTGTATTTTTCTTTTACATAAGCAAGGAAAGTGATTGCCTGCAACGTTTTTCCCAGACCCATATCGTCTGCCAGACAGCCCCCCCACGAAATTTCATCCAAAACCTGCATCCATTGGTATCCGGTCTCCTGGTAAGGTCGCAAAGTCGCTGTAATGCCGGAAGGTATAGGCATAGGTTTGAAATTCTCTACCTGGAGAAGCTTTTTCTTTTTTCCTTCAATTTCAGCCAGGATTTCTTCGTCTGTGATCTGATCAAAAAGCAATTCTACAATATTGAATTGTTTTTTGCTGATTTTCAGTCCATCTTTATCGTCTACGGCAAACTTGAACAGATTTTTGTATTTCTGCAGCCATTCTTCGGGAAGGACACCGAAGGATCCGTCGCCCAAAACCACAAAATTCTGGCCACTCAAAATCGCTTTGCGGATCTCTTTGAAGTGAACTACCTGGCCATCCCATTCGACATGTATCTGGACATCAAACCAGTCAATTCCACTGCCAATCTGCATATCCCATTTAGGCGCTGAACGGTGAAACCTGAATTTTGTCAGTTCGTCTACACCTGTAAGTCTGATACTTTGGGCCATCAACTGTCGGGTACATTCGATAAACCAGTGCTGGCGCATCACCTCGTCAAAAGGAAGCGTAAAAAACTGCTGGTAATTTTGCAGTTTAAATTGAGGATGAAGCGAACGCACGAAATCCACTAGTGCTTTTTCTTCATCTCTTTGCCTCAATAACAGGCTTTTTTGCTGTTTGTCTTCCAGATAGTACTCCCTTTCGTCATTCATCAAAATGGTCAGCGCGTCGTATTGAAACTGGGGAGCAATGGTGAGAAACTTCCCTTCGAATTCTTTAAAATGTACTGTGGGTTGCATGCCGATTTCCTTTACCAGTGGCCTCAATGACTCTGGAAGTGCAACTCCAAATTTTTTATGAATGGGTATGAGTATATCCCTCATGGCTGTCTCTGCAAGAGAAACCGGAATGCAAAGTTTTCCTGCGGGCATTGACTGGAGAAACAGACAGATTTCATGCCTCGGATGAAGGTAAAGCCTTTGGCCGCAGAGAATCAGACGTCCCTGAAAGATGTCCATTTCTTCTCCCGCCTTAATCATTTCACGACCATCTACATCAGTAAAAGCTGTTGTAATTTCGATAAACCGGGTGAGTACCTTTACCTGTAAGTGCGCATAGATGGGGTCGGGAAACAATTCAATGGATTGACTGGTTTGTTCTCCAGGGCCCTGTTTTTCTATCAGTGCTCTGGCAAAGCCCCACTCGGAGAATAAACGCCAGTGTTCTTCCAGTTTATCGTACACAAATTTTAAATACAGCCGCCGGGTGGCTTCATAATATTGTGATGTAAAATGCTGGTACGTTTGGCTGTACAGTCCTGCTCCGATGAAATCCCGAAAGTGAGAATAACTGAACTCCATCAGGGCTTTGTATTTCTCATCTTCCAGAGAAGAAAGAATGGTCAGATTTTCGTCCTTGTCAATGGAAATTCGCTGAATTTTTTCATCGCCTTTCCGGGAAGTTTCCAGTTTGCATACCTCCAATTTGATGGGAGCGTTGACGGAAAGCTGATGCGAGAGGGAAATCAACAAACCCAGCTGCAGGCTGTCATCGGGAGAGTGGTACAATTTGCGGATTTTGGAAGGCACTCTGATCTGATCTATCAAACGGTGCAGTTGCTGTATTCCCGCATATTGGGGAGGAATATAACTGATGTTGATTTTGCCATTGTAATCTGAAGAAAAGACAAACTGGGTTGCTTCCGGATCAGAAAGGTTTAGGCCATAGTCAGCCAGCAATTTATTTTTTTCTTCGTCCTGATTGGTGTATAATACAAATTGCGCAATACTTTCCGTGTCGCAAAGAAAATAGATAGTATCTGCAGCATGTTTGCACAAATGGCCCGGAAAAGATTGCTTACAGGAACATTTTACTTCGATGTCATCCTGTTCGTTTACCTGAAAAGAAATGATTTCTTTTTCCTGATGGTACTGGTATTGAATGTCAAATCCCTTCGGACCCTGTTCAAAACGCTGAAATAACCTGTTTTTTCGATTTGCGGTCCGCAAGGCAGGGATAAACGTGGCAAGCCTGTAAAAGCTAAAATCCCGGGCATTGGGTATAACAAATGGCTTTTTACGAGTAGCTGCATCAATTTTTTGGAGCTTCGGATCTGGTTGTCCGGAAGCGAAAGGTCCTGATTCTTTAGAGAAAATATGTTCACCGGATAAAGGTTCCAGCGAGGTTTCCTGCTTGCTTTTGAGTTTTTCATCATATTCCTTCTGAATATTTTCGGCTACGATCTGTGTGTGTAGAGCGGAAAGAACAGCTGCAATATGGACACACTTTTCATGGTTGGCAAATTCCTGGCAATCACACTGGACCTGCAGTTTTCGGGTGTCCTTTTTGACCATGACTGAACACACGAGATTTTGTTCTCTGACGGCGTACGTGAGATAACTGCCGATCATTCTTCTTGGCTTCAGCATCTCACCCTGCTTCCCCTGCAACAACCATTCGTAATGGGCGTAAGGATCGACATAGGCATCAAAAAGAGCCTTGACATGGTCAGCTTCAAAATGTTCGGAAACCCTTAGATGTTCTTGATGTAATTCAGATATCACTAATTGCGATGTTGTAAACCAAACCGCAAAATTTCAAATTATATAAGAGACTTTATAGTTTTTTGAATATTATTTATTTGATTTTGTTCAAGACAAAAATATCGTTGACTGTCAGCAAGCTTAGATGCCAGATATTCCTGTTCACTTTGGCCGGGGGTGGGGATAAAAATCGCCGGCACCGGATAGAAAAACAGATCCATAATCGTAGAGTATCCGGGGCGGCAAATGAGAAGCCGACTACTGGAAATGATTTCAGCAACCTCATCGCCGGAGGCAAGATCCAAAATGTGGTATGTCTTCGGCCATTTGGGACCTAAAACTAATGTCCCTCTTATGATACAGACATTCTGATTCTGGATACCAGGGATTTCTTGTTGGAGAGCCAGTTCAAGGTATGTACGCTGGGGTTCAGGTCCGGACAATATTACAGTGATATCCCACTTTTTTACGGTAGATTTCAGTTTCAGGTGTGACAATGGCCCAATGAAATAACTAATTAGCGGTAGGTTGGAGTGAGAAAGATGTGGTGCGATGGCCTCCTTGTGCTGTTCAAAATCCGGAATCAGGCAAGCATCAAAGCGTTTCATACTCTGAACATGCAACCAGGTTCCTATGGCTGAAATCCATCGTACAGGATGGAGCAGCCGGGTTTGGTGAGTGATGTAATAGGAACGTTTTTTCGTTAAAAAGCAACCCAGTCTGTTGTCGGAGATCACAACTGTAATGCTATGTCTGTCAGCGATTTTTTTTATTTGAATATGTTCAAGGATGACTGCCCTCAATATAGAAAATCCACTCAAGAGTACGTTCAATGAGATATCAGAATACCGGTATTGGACGTTGTACCCGGGGAGTGCAAACCGGTTGAGTTCCGGAAATTCTTTTGAAAGAAATTCGAGAGCAATACCATCGGAAGCTATGTGTACTTCCCTGCATTTTTGTTGTATATATCGGATGAGAGGTACACAACGTGTGGCATGACCCAATCCCCAGTGCAAGGGAGCAACCAGGACTATATCTGAGGGATCCAGCAGTTGGTCCAGCACTTTTTGCACCTCCTCAGTTTGCACGAGCTACGGGCACATCAATAGGTCAGGAAAGTCGGATTTCGTCTTCAGATTCATCATAAAACTTGAACTCAAACAAATGAAAATCGGAATTGCTTTTGATCCGTATCCATTTTTTATATTTGAAAAACCACTTTATTCGCTGGCTGAAGAAACCACAGGTCAGATAGGCATAAACAAACTGATTCACTTCGAGTCTGATTCCGGATTGAGGCCTCGATTGAATGATGTACTCGATATCTCTTTGGATGTTGTCAATCACGAGGATGGAAGCATTGACCTTGCCTGTTCCCTGGCAGGCAGGGCAGGATTCAGTTGTGTCGATGTTGACCTCCGGGCGAGTGCGCTGTCGCGTGATTTGCATCAGCCCAAATTTGCTGAGGGGCAGGATAGTATGCTGTGCGCGGTCACCTTCCATAAAGTCCCGCATTTTGGTAAAGAGGCTATTTTTATTCTCTGCCGACCGCATATCGATAAAGTCAATGACAATGAGTCCGCCGATGTCCCTAAGCCTCAGTTGTCGCGCAATTTCTTCTGCTGCTTCCAGATTTACTGCCAGCGCTGCCTCTTCCTGGTCTTTCCGCTGCATTTTAGGACCGCTATTTACATCGATGACGTGCATGGCTTCCGTATGCTCTATGACGATGTAGGCGCCACTTGACATGGTGGATGTTTTTCCAAATGAAGCTTTAATTTGACGGTTAATGTCAAAATGATCAAAAACAGGACGATTTCCTTTATACTGGTGTACAATTTTAACTTTATCCGGAGCGATGGTGGTCAGATACTCCCGAATACTCTGATACAGATCCTTGTCGTCGATAGTGATTCTGTTGAAGTTGTCGTTCAGGATGTCCCGAAGCATACTCGAAGTCTTGTCGATTTCGCTCAGGATTTTATCCGGGCTTTTGGTTTGCTTCAGTTGATGAAAGATCGACTTCCATTTTTCTTCCAGTTCCCGGATATCATTGTGGAGGTCTGCTACTTTCTTTCCTTCGGCCGCGGTACGAACGATGACACCAAAGTTTTTTGGCTTAATACTTTCAACCAGGACTTTTAGTCTTTTTCGTTCTTCGTTTGAACTGATTTTTTTAGAGACGGCAACGATATCTGAGAATGGGGTTAACACTACATACCTTCCAGGTAGGGTGATTTCGCAACTCAGCCTGGGACCTTTTGTCGAAATAGGTTCTTTCAGCACCTGCACCAGTACGTGGCTGTTTTTTTCGAACACCTGGTCTATTTTTCCTGTTTTCGGATTGTCAGGTTCAAGTGTAAAATGTTCCAGCAGAGGCTGTGAATAGGTTCCTCGCATGACCTGCTGGGTATATTTAATCAGCGATTTGATCTGGGGCCCAAGATCTGTGTAATGTAAAAAAGCATCCTTCCGGTGCCCGATATCCATAAAGCCGGCATTCAGACCGGGCATTAGTTTTTTGGTGCAAGCCAGAAAAATATCTCCTACCGTTGAGTGATTGTTTGTTTTTTGCCGGTGTATCTCAACCAGCTTTCCTCCCTCGAGCAAGGCAATTTCTACCTCAGAAGGAGAGGACTTGATGACTAATTCTTTATCCACAGCATACGATCTGTAAGTGACTAAATGATTGAAGCCGGGGAATGGCTGTTGCACCAATAAGAAAAGGAACATCTGATATACTCAAAGCTCATTCACGCGCTCCTTCGTTTCGTAAAACGAATGCAAAATAGGCCATTCACAGCCTGACAAAAAGAGCCGACACCAGGCAGGCATTTTGTGGGAGGGAATCAGAATGTATTGGAAAGTAAAAATAGTAAAGACTGCAGAGTAACACCTTGCTCCGGGTTTCACAGCATGGCGATTCTTTTATGGTTTTCTTATAAGAGGGGGTTCATGGGATTTTATTGCCGTTCCAATACCTGCAATACGTTCAAAATGCCGCCAACAGAGAAAAAGGCCGCACAGTCACCTGTGCGGCTGTCTTTTTTATCTGTTCTTTTTCTTATGTCTGTTTTTTCTCAATCTCTTTTTACGCTTATGCGTCGAAATCTTATGTCGTTTTCTTTTTTTACCACAAGGCATAATTACATATTTTAAAGTAAATTAATGATTACATTTCGATTTAAACTCTAGGGCCTGCTTTTCGTCTCCTTTTTGTGCCAAGGCATCAGCCAAAAGACAAGCTGTTTCCTGGTTTTTGGAATCTATTTTCCAGGACTCCATCAGGCGTTCCACTGCTTTGTCAACCTGTCCTGTTTGCAACGCCAGTTTGGCCAGTTGGTTGAGAATTGCAGTATTGCCTGGATTTTGCTCGTTTAAGGTACGCAGCATTAGAATACCTTGCATCGGATTCTCTGCTGGTGGTACATCAACATAACAAATAGCCAGATTGATTCTGGTTTCTATCTGCTCGGGAATAATCGACAAGGAAGATTCAAAGGCATGAACAGACCTTTTCCAGCAAAAGTTTTTGGTTTTTTCATCCGCCGACTGTTTGTAACAAATTGCAAACGTTGTGCCGGCAATAGACCAGGACTCTGCCGTCTTTGACAGGTTTGCCACTTGTTCCGCATAGTATCCTGAAATACCCGGAAAACCCAGATCGTACCACGTACCAGAAAGATTTTGCAGTGCAGAAATCTTCTGAAGTGTATCAGCAGATTTGTCCACACTAGCCATAACTGCTTCAATCAAACTCTTTTGTTCAGCAGACATTGCAGTCAATGCCTGTTTTTCCAGATTTTCAATGCCTGTTGATTCAATCTGACCAGATCTTGACTTTTCAAGATCCAAAGATGTGGGAGGAACGATGTCTAAGCCTACATAAAGGAGCAAAACTGCAATCAACGAAATCCCAATCAGCCCCCAATGCGATCTTGTCATCACCATGCATCACAATTATTCATCATCACCTTCGTCTTCTGGCATCGAATCGACATTGGCCTTCACCTGATCTACAAACACTTTTGCCGGCTTGAATGATGGTATAAAATGCTCCGGAATCTCTATAGACTTATTTTTCTTAATATGCCTTCCAATTTTCTTGGCCCGCTTCTTAATCACAAATGAACCAAATCCCCTCACATACACATTTTCACCCTCCGACAATGAATTTTTCACTTCTTTGAAAAACATTTCCAGGGTTACCAGCACATCCACCTTTGGAACACCAGTCTTTTCAGTAATAATGTTGACTAAGTCAGCTTTACGCATATCTACGAATTTATACAGGTGTAAATAATCCTTTTTACCTCCATTCGGCAAAAGTGGCGCAAATTTCGCAAATTATTGGAATTATGAAAATAATTTCCACCTTTTTTGCTTTAATTTGATAAAAAAGTTGCTTTTAAACCATTCATTTACAAACCTTTACTTTAGGTTAAACTGACAAAATGGTATATTATCGCCATTTGGATATATCTTTGTCGCCTTAAAATACAAGGCATGATTTTGTCAATGACAGGCTTCGGCCACAGCAAAACAGAAAGTCACGGAAAATTGATCAGAGTGGAAATCAAATCCCTCAATGCCCGATCTACCGAAATCAGGTGTAAACTGCCGAATGCTTACCGCGACAGGGAAATGGATATCCGTAAAAAAGTCATTGATGAGCTACAACGTGGCAAACTTGATGTCACAATCACCCTCGATGGGTTTTCTGATGAGGAAAATGCCTTTATCAACGCTGATGCCTTCCGCAAATATTACCGCGAACTTGCACAATTGAAACAAGAGCTCGATATTGAGCAGGGCGATATCCTTCAGGCAGTCTTGCGCATACCCAACGTCATCGGTCAAAGTGACGACCTAGCTGACGAAAACGAATGGCGTCTTGTTGAGCGGGCCCTTGAAGAGGCTCTGATCGGAATAAAAAAATTCCGAATGGATGAAGGCCTTGTATTAAAAAATGACCTACTCGACAGAATCAGGGCGATTGAAATCCACTTGCGCTCCATCCAGCCGTTTGAAGGCCCGCGCCTCGAACGGATCAAGGAAAAATTGCGCAAAAATATGGATGAATTTGTAGTCAATCAGTCGGTCGACCATTCAAGATATGAGCAGGAAATGCTCTATTACATTGAGAAGCTCGACATCAATGAAGAAAAAGTACGTCTTGCCCAGCATTGTCTGTATTTTGTGGAAGAACTTGAAAGCCACGAAGAACAAAAAGGCAGGAAGTTGTCTTTTATCGCTCAGGAAATAGGGCGAGAAATCAACACTATTGGGGCAAAGGCGCAGGATTCTGAGATCCAGCAGATTGTTGTCATGATGAAGGATGAGCTGGAAAAATTAAAAGAACAGCTCGCAAACATTCTGTAAAGGTTTAATCAGGTCAGATGACGCGGGACAAAGGAAAGATGTTTATTTTTACTGCACCTTCAGGTGCGGGCAAAACTACGATTGTTCAGCATGTGCTGCAGAAGTTTCCATTTCTCGGTTTTTCTGTTTCGGCAACGACCCGGACAAAACGAGAAAAAGAGTTGGATGGTAGGGATTACTACTTTCTCAGCAAGGAAGAATTTGACCGAAAAATCTCAGAAGGGGCCTTTGCAGAGTGGGAGGAAGTCTACACAGGATTGTTTTATGGTACGCTACACAAGGAAATAGAGCGTGTCTGGCAGGAAGGCAGACACCTGGTGTTTGATATCGATGTGCAAGGAGCACTTCGCCTCAAAAAATTATTTGGACATCGGTGTATGTCAATTTTTGTCAAACCACCCTCAACAGAAGTACTTGTTCAGCGACTGACAGCACGGAATACGGAAACACCTGAAAATCTGGCGAAACGAATTGCAAAAATGAAGGAGGAAAACCAGTTTGAAAACCACTTTGATATGGTCCTGGTCAACGATATATTACCCATCGCATGTACCGAAGCTGAACACATTGTCCAAACATTTGTTTTTGGAATTGATCAGTCATGAAGACAAAAAACAACACATACGAATCAACGAGCAATCAGGTGCACATCAGGGTGACTCCCAGGTACGAAGCCAACGAGTCAAATCCGGCCATTGGAAAGTTTATTTACTCGTACCACATCACCCTTACCAACGAAAATCCCTTTACTGTCCAGTTGCTCCAACGAACATGGCACATTGTTGATTCAATTCAGGAACGTCGCGAAATAAGGGGCAAAGGAGTCGTAGGACAACAACCCGTCCTTGCTCCCGGAGAAAGTTTTTCCTATACCTCATGGTGCCCTCTGCACAGTCCGATCGGAAAAATGTTTGGTTCTTACGACTTTCTCAACCTTGTCAATTCCCAACAGTTTGAAGTCGAAATACCTGAATTCCTCCTCGTTTCGGATTTCAAACTGAATTGAGATTCTTCTTTTTTGTACAAAATATTATTTTGCTAATAATGGTAATTTCAAGGAATTTGAAATGAAATTCTGATTTATTTCATTCAAACTGTAAAATATATATAAAATTTTACTGATTTTATCCTTTCATCAACAACTTTCTACAAGAAAAAATGACATAAATAAAAGAGGATCAATGATATTAATATAGTAATTGTTTTTTTACCTTTGCGGCAAATTTTTCAACAGAGAAAGATGGTTTGAGTCCAGCAAATTGAAAATGAATTCATTTCCATGTATTGGCTGGTTCTAATTGGATAGTTCAATTTTTTTTGCCAAAGGGTAACAAACTTGTATGTCAGAATTGCATGAAGTTAAAACGGGGCAAGGCAATTGTGATGAAGGTGTCTTCAAGTAAATTCCATGTGGCATCAACAAATAGTGACGCAGAGCGTACAAAACAAAAAATAAACAGATGAAATATACTTTCATTTTAGTCGCATTGATCTTTTCAACTTTCCTGTTTTCTCAGGAAGATCATCATTCTCATGACAGCATTACAGGTGAAGAACATCAGGTATCGACTGGCGGACACGAGAGTCATGAAGCTGGTCATGGCCATGATGCACACGAAGATTTTGACCCTGCCGGAACAGCAATTCACCACATCAGCGATGCAAATGTCTATACCATTCTTGAAGGTATGGGCGTGCGTATCCCACTTCCAGTCATTGTGTATGCTCCAGCTAAAGGGTGGGATTTCTTTAGCTCTTCCAGATTTCATATCGGTCACCATGAAAACGGACACGTTGCATACAATGGCTACGTCATGTACCATGGTAGCATTTACAGGGTGACAGACTCATCCTTCCCGACTGAAGGTGAAGTGGCTATAGAGACTGTCAAGCACAAGGAAGAAATGGTCGACGGGAAGAAAAAAGATAAACACTATGTCCTGTCTGAGGGCAAAGAATATGGGTTAGATGCCAGATCAACACTGGACGGAGGGATTCTGGGAGGCGGAATTACTTCTTTTTACGATTTTTCCATCACGAAAAACGTATTGTCCATGATTCTGGTATCTCTCTTTTTATTCTGGGTGTTTTTTCGCGCAGCCAAAGCTTACAAAAACAACCCATCAAAAGCTCCAACCGGAATGAATGGTGTGGTAGAAACTATCTTCCTTTTTATCCAGAATGAAGTGGCTATACCGTTCATTGGGAAGGAAAAATACATGCGATTTTTACCTTTACTTATGAGCATCTTCTTCTTTATCCTGGGTTTGAATCTTTTTGGGCAAATTCCATTTTTAGGGGGTATCAACGTAACGGGTAATCTTACTGTGACAATGGTCATGGCCGTGATTGTGTTTATTGTGGTCAACATGCATGGAAAAAAGGATTACTGGATGCACGTATTCTGGATGCCGAATGTACCTGTAGCGGTAAAGCCTTTGCTGGCAGCCGTAGAAATCATGGGTTTATTTATCAAGCCGCTGACTCTCATGCTGCGATTGGCAGGAAACATTTCTGCCGGCCACATTGCTATTTTGAGCTTTGTAGGGTTGATTTTCATATTTGGTGAATCCG
>JAJTEZ010000003.1:24173-29361 GCA_021298335.1 Saprospiraceae bacterium
GGAGCAAGCCTGGGAGGTGGCGTCATTGGGACAGCGATGGCTATTCCGTTGACATTGTTTATGATGGCGATTGAATTGATTGTTGCTTTCGTGCAGGCCTTTGTATTCACCATCCTGACAGCTTCGTATATTGGAGCCGCGATTGAAGAACATCATCACGGAGATCATCACGCTGAAGGACATCATTCATAACAGAGATTTTATTAATCATTTATCATAATTTAGTAACATGACTGGAACATTAGCAGCAGTAGGAGCCGGACTCGCCGTAATCGGTGCAGGAATCGGTATCGGAATGGTGGGTGGTAAAGCCATGGAAGCAATTGCCAGACAGCCCGAGGCGTCAGGTGATATCAGATCAGGTATGATCCTGATGGCAGCCTTCGTAGAAGGAGCTGCACTGATTGCGATCCTGCTTTCTATCTTCATGGCCGGTTAATACTGCCAAAAAAGATGGCGACCTGCAACGCGGTTGGCTTTGCAGGTCGCTTACATCCTTAGCAATTACAATTCAATTACAATTAAAAAACAGGATTTATGATATTTTCATTACTCAGCTTCAACCCGTTCCAGCCTACTCCGGGACTCGCCTTCTGGTCATTGCTGATTTTTGTACTGTTTTGGGTGGTGATGGGGAAATTTGCATTTAAACCTATTGCTCAAGCCCTCGCACAACGTGAAAATGATATCCAGGATGCCATCGATCAGGCCAAAAAAGCCCGTGAAGAGATGTCAAACATGAAATCTGAAAATGAAAAACTCCTTGCCCAGGCAAGAGAGGAACGCGCTAAAATTCTTCAGGAAGCAAAAGAAATCAAGGCACAAATGATTGCGGAAGCCAGAGATAAAGCACGCGAAGAGGCCAATAAAATTGTGGCCAACGCCATGACAGATATCGAAAATCAAAAGAAGGCCGCAGTCACGGAAGTAAAAAACCAATTGGGATCCATGGCGATTTCCATTGCGGAAAAAGTCATCAGAAAGGAACTGAAAGGCAATACAGAGCATGAGCAGTTTGTGAATACTCTGGTGAAAGACCTCAACCTAAACTAACCAACACCAATACTGTATCTATGTCAGTAAACCGAATTTCATCCCGATACGCCAAATCATTGCTTGATTTGGCGATAGAGCGCAACGAACTGGATGCCGTCAAGGCAGATGTAGATCAGTTTGTACGGGCGCTCGAAAGCAGGGATTTATACCTTTTGTTAAAATCTCCTATCATCAATGCTTCAAAGAAGCAGCAAATTATCCATGCTGTTTTTGATCAAAAAATTGGCAAGACCCTGTTGGCCTTTTTGGACATTATCATCAGAAAAAGCCGTGAAATGTACATGCCAGAAATCGCAAGGGATTTTGTGGCTCAGTACAAGTCACATAAAAAAATCTCTACAGTCGTAATCACCACGGCAGTACAGCCTGATGCAGCTTTTCTGGCTGAAATTCAGAAAAAGCTGTTGGCCAGCAAGATTACCATGGATCAGCTGGATCTTGTCACAAAAGTAGATCCATCCCTGATTGGTGGGTTTATTATCGAGGTGGGTGATAAGCTGTATGATGCCAGTATTGCGCACAATCTCGACTCCTTCCAAAAGGAATTTGTCGGAAATCAATATGTTAAATCTTTCTAAATCAATAAATTAAACAGATATGGTTGATGTAAAACCTGATGAAATATCCGCAATTCTTAAGCAGCAATTGTCGGGCTTTAAAACGGAGGCAGAACTGGAAGAAGTGGGCACCGTCTTACAGGTGGGAGACGGTATCGCACGGGTATATGGTCTTTCCAAGGCTCAGGCCGGTGAACTTGTAGAATTTGAAAATGGGGTACAGGCAATCGTTCTCAACCTCGAAGAAGATAATGTCGGTGTGGTTCTTCTCGGTGCCGGAGATGGTATTAAGGAAGGATCTACTGTGCGACGAACAGCGCGTATCGCTTCTATCAAGGTGGGTGATGGCTTTGTGGGTCGTGTAGTCAACACTCTCGGTCAGCCCATCGATGGAAAAGGTCCAATCAAGGGCGACCTGTATGAAATGCCCATCGAGCGAAAAGCTCCGGGTGTGATCTATCGTCAGCCGGTCAACGAACCCTTGCAGACCGGTATTAAGGCAATCGATTCGATGATTCCCATCGGCAGAGGCCAGCGTGAATTGATCATCGGCGACCGCCAAACAGGAAAAACTGCCATCGCCATTGACACAATTATAAACCAGAAGGAGTTTTACGAGAGAGGTGAGCCCGTATATTGTATTTATGTGGCTTCCGGTCAAAAAGCATCTACCGTTGCGCAGGTTATGAAATCCTTGGAAGAAGGTGGTGCAATGGCTTATACAACCATTGTTTCAGCATCTGCTTCTGATCCTGCTCCTATTCAGTTTTATGCACCATTTGCAGGTGCCGCTATTGGAGAATTTTTCAGAGACACAGGCCGTCCTGCACTGATCATCTATGATGACTTGTCTAAGCAGGCTGTGGCATACCGTGAGGTATCTCTCCTCCTTAAGCGCCCGCCTGGTCGTGAAGCTTATCCGGGAGACGTGTTTTACCTGCACTCCCGTTTGCTGGAAAGAGCCGCCAAAGTCATCAACAATGATGAAATTGCCAGAAATATGAATGACCTGCCAGAATCCCTGAAAAAGTCAGGTCTGGTCAAAGGCGGTGGATCACTCACAGCATTGCCAATTATTGAAACACAGGCCGGTGACGTATCCGCTTATATCCCTACAAACGTGATTTCGATTACGGACGGACAGATCTTCCTTGAATCCAATCTGTTTAACGCCGGTATTCGTCCAGCCATCAACGTAGGTATCTCAGTTTCAAGGGTAGGGGGTAACGCGCAGATTAAGTCCATGAAAAAGGTTGCAGGTACGCTCAAACTCGATCAGGCGCAGTATCGTGAACTAGAGGCTTTTGCCAAGTTTGGATCTGACCTTGACGCTGCAACACAGGCTGTCCTTGAAAAAGGTAAGCGAAACGTGGAAATCCTGAAACAACCTCAGTATTCACCTGTATCAGTAGAAAAACAGGTGGCGATCATCTACCTGGGGACGCAGGGCCTGTTGAGAAATGTTCCTGTAGATAAAGTCAGAGAGTTTGAAGACATATTCCTGACTACCATGGAGCGCACTGAGGCCGCTACACTGGAATCTATTCGTAAAGGCAACCTTTCGGATGAGGTACTGGCGACGCTAAAGCGGGTTGGTTCCGAAATCGCAGGACAGTTTTAATGTTTTTACGCTAAATTAGAACCATACCAACATGTCTGGAAAATTAAAGGAGGTAAGAGAACGGATTAAATCGGTTCAGTCTACCCAGCAGATTACCAAGGCCATGAAAATGGTCTCCGCGTCCAAGTTACGACGGGCACAGCAGGCAATCACCGAGATGAGGCCTTATGCCAACCGTCTAGACAAGATGATGAAAAACATCGTGTCAAATCTGGAGGGAGACATTCAGTCTCCCTACATCGCTGTGCGTGAACCCAAAAAGGTTGCCATTGTGGTTATCACATCCAATCGCGGTCTTTGTGGCGCCTTTAATACCAACATCATCAAAGAAGCAATCTACAAAATCGAGAAGCAGTATCAGGCAGTGCGTTCTGCAGGAAACCTGACACTCATCTTTGTGGGAAAAAAGGGTTCTGACTTTTTGAAAAAAAGGTATCCGGACTGCAAGCTGAATCATACCCATGTTGATTTATTTGCAGACTTGAGTTTTGACCATGTAGCCAGAGTTTCTCAGATGCTCATGGATGGCTTTTCACAAGGTGAATTTGACAAAGTGGATGTGTGTTACGGTCAGTTTAGGAATGCTGCAGTGCAGGAGGCAACTTGCGTGCAATACCTGCCAATTGCTGCCTTAACTGCTGCAGGAACTGATTCAAAATCGAAGGCTGATTATTTATTCGAGCCGGAAAAAGGAGCCCTACTGGAGCAATTGATACCAAGTATCCTGCAAACAAGCTTTCAGAAATTTGTCCTGGACAATCATGCGTCAGAGCATGGAGCCAGGATGACCGCCATGGATAACGCAACGACGAATGCCGAAGAGTTGATGAAGGAGCTTAAAATCAATTATAATAAGGCACGTCAGGAAGCCATCACCAAAGAATTGTCCGAAATTGTGGGTGGTGCAGCTGCTCTCAATGGGTAAACGATTGTTGTTTTAGTACGATAAAAAAAGGCAGAAAGGAGATCTCCTTTCTGCCTTTTTCGATTCAGGGCTTCTCCATAGAATCGTTGCTTATTCTCTGATGCTGTATCTGACGCCCATGTACACATTAATACCCATGACGGGACCCCAAGCCAGCGAACTATCGAAGTATTCTCCAAAAGGGGCATGCGAGCCGATGATGGGATGCTTCAGGCGATAGTTGAAGATATTCTCTCCACCCAGATAGATCTCAAACGTTTCCTTCCAGTTTTTACTCAGCTGTGCATTGGCCAGGTAAAAAGAGGGGGACTGCGTAGGCCATTGATGGGCTTCGTCATTGGCTGCTGTGGAGGGTATTCGTACGCCGCTGAGTCGATTCAACGTAAAATCAATGCTCCAACCTCGACCCGGTTTTACCACTGTATTTACAAAGGCACGGTGAGGAGAAGTCAGCGGTTTTTGTAATAAAACTTCTCCGTAGGTGGTTTTTACGTCATTATATCGGTAGGCTAAACGGACTTCAAACCAGTCTGCTAAATCCAGGTCGGCCTGAGCCTGAAAGCTGTTGGCATAAGACTGGCCACGCAGGTTATAAAAAACCACCTGCCTGGCGGTTCTATCCAGATCAACAACAATCTGGTTTTCAAAGTCAATTCTATTGAAATCGAATGACAGAAGTTGAATTCTTTTACCAATTTTAAATTCGCGGGTCATGCTCACGCCCATATTCCAGGCGATTTCTGGTCGTAATCCATAAGGTAAGGAAGTACTTTCGCTTTCGACGATGATGGTCCGGTTACTTGCCAGCAGCCCTATGTTTTCAGCAAATATACTGGCTGTTTTCTGACCTCTGCCGGCCGCAAATCGGAATACCGTTTGTGGATCAGGAGCATATCTCATATTCAACCGTGGGGTAAAAAATAAACCAAACTGTGAGTGGTAATCAGCTCTTCCGCCAACAAGCAACGTGACTTTGTCCGAACCCTTATACGTATACTCTCCAAACACTCCCGGAACAGCTTCTCTTCG
>JAJTEZ010000155.1 GCA_021298335.1 Saprospiraceae bacterium
GTTTACACCTGCAAAATATCAAAACCTGTTGCAAAAAATCGGTTCGCGTTATGCTTGTGCTCCTGCGTTCCGAGTGGCAGAAAGCCCGTTTTTTATACCTGACATCCTAAAGCAACGCCTGCTTGACGCGACAAATCAACTGGCTGCTCATATCTGTCGCCCTGACCTTAAGCAGCTGACTCAAGGGGCTTTGTATGATCCCTCTGTGGTTGTTCGCGGGGAAGATGCCCATACCACATTTCTGCAGATGGATTTTGCGGTTTGCCTGGATGAGGAGGGTATTCCTACTCCCCGACTGATTGAAATACAAGGTTTTCCTTCTGTGTATTTTTTTCAATACATGGTGGCCGATGCATATAAAGAAGCATACAATCTGCCAGAAAACCTCACTTGCTTTTTTCAGCCGGGAATGACCAGCCAGGATTATATTGCACTAATGCGATCCATCATTGTGGGTGACAGCGATCCGAAACATACCATTTTGCTGGAAATAGAGCCCGAAAAGCAAACTACGTATATCGATATGGCGGCCACCTCTGCCGAACTTGGCATCCCAGTGCTTTGTGTGACTCAGCTTAGGAAAAATGGAAGACAGTTGTTTTACACGGATGCTGCAGGGGAGCAAATTCCGGTGCACCGAATTTATAACCGCGTGATTTTCGATGAATTATTTGCCCGAACGGATTTACGGTTGGAATTCTCGTTTACGGATGATCTCGATGTCAAATGGGTGGGTCATCCCAACTGGTTTTACCGGATCAGCAAATACCTAATGCCTTTTTTGCAGACACCGTATACCCCGGAATGCATCTTTCTGAAAGATCTGAAGGACTTACCTGCTCATTTGTCTGAATATGTTTTGAAGCCTTTATTTTCATTTGCCGGGAGTGGGGTACTGGTTGATTTGACTCCGGAGGATCTGCAAACAATCAAAGACCCCCAAAACTATATCCTGCAAAGGAAAGTAGAATATGCTCCCGTGCTTGAAGGCATCGGCGAAGCAGTGAAGGTGGAAATCCGAATGCTCATGCTTTGGCCGGACGATGCACCTGCCCCATTTATCGTCAACAATCTCGTGCGCTTATCCAAAGGAAAAATGATTGGCGTCAAGTACAACAAAGACAAAGACTGGGTTGGCGGCAGCGTTGGTTTTTTCGAGTGAACATCGCTGGTTGAATAGCCAATGCAAGTATTTCTTACAATTTGATCATCATCAATGGATTATGATAATCTCTTGATACTCTTTTTATTTTTTTTGATACATTTGTTTGTATACAAAGTAGAAATCATGAGATTCTTTTTATATAACGCATGTTTGATGGTTGCGCTGCAGTACAGTACTCTGGCAGCACAATCGTCAAACTGGCATTCCACGGGCCTGGATGAGGCCTGGTTATCCTGCATTGCTGCACCCAATCCTAACAGCAGCCGAGGTACAGGGCACTGGTTGTCATACGACTTTGGACAAGTATACAGACTTACAAGTACGCGATTCTGGAATTTCAATGTCCCGGAAAGAGTAAACAGTTATAATAACGAGTCCTGGAGTTTGACCAGGGTCAAAGGAAAGCCTGAAGATGGCATCAAAGAGATTGTCATCGATTATTCCTTTGATGGGAAAAACTGGAAGGAATGGACTCGTTTTGAACTTCCTAAAGCTTCTGCATCGCCATATTATGAAGGCATTCAGGGACCTGATCTTGGAGGATTACAAACCCGCTACCTTCTGATTACCGCGTTAAGTAACCACGGCGGCAGTTGTTTTGGACTCAGTGAAGTTCGTTTTGATGTGCAGGAAGCTCCTTCTTCTGTTCAATTGGCTTCGGCTGACAGGCCTGAAATAACTTTATCCCCTAATCCCTTTGACCAGCAGGCTGATGTATCTCTTCCGGGATTTCCTGTGGGCCGGGTTGACCTGCGTCTGACGGACCTCGCAGGCAGAGTATTGTCAGTGCAGACAGTGTATTCTGATGGCAACGGAAGCGGATTTATATGGTCACCGGGAACGCAACCTCCAGGAATGTATCTACTTCAGGCAGTGCATGAACTGGTCGAAGCGTCTTTGAAGATAGAAATCATTAGATAAACAATCAGAAAACCAAAACATATGGGATGGAGGATAAATTGTCTTGCAGGCACTGCAGCATTGATTCAGTTGTTGTCGTTTTCCTCGGTCAAAGCGCAAAAATACAGCGATTATCTTGGGGCAGGGCATGCTGACGGAATCAAGGTAACTTCAAGCAGTCCAGCAGTTTCGGGCAGCGGGCATGCAACGATTAATGGCAGCGGATTTCATGCTGCCCGCATGGAAGCGACGCGTTTTTTATCTATGGCAACGCTGGGTTTTGACGATGATGATGTGGATGAATTGCTGTCTGCCGGACAGGAAGCCTGGCTTGCCCAACAGATAGCGGCAAAACCTTCTGAAATATTGCCCGTGATGCGCGTGATCTGGGATGAAATTTACCAGAAGGACAAAGATGCCTTCGGGCCTTATGCGCTTCACTTTAATTATGCCTGGTGGCAGACTAATCTGACGAATAAGGACCTGGTACGGCAGAAAGTTGCATATGCATTAAGTCAGATTCTTGTCACATCTATCAACTCAGATCTCGGAGGTTGGGGAGAATGTCTTTCTTCATACTACGATATATTTATTCGAAATGCTTTTGGAAATTACAAAGACATATTGACGGAGGTCACCCTGCACCCAGCGATGGGCTACTACCTCAGTCACTTGAACAATCCGGCAGAGGATGTTGCAAGAAATATACACCCTGATGAAAATTATGCCAGAGAAATCATGCAGTTGTTTACCATTGGTCTGGTAGAACTGAATGCAGATGGTACTGTGAAGCATCACGCTGATGGCAGGGAAATACCTACCTACACAAACGAAGATATCAAGCAGCTCGCCCGGGTTTTTACGGGTCTGGGGGGCAGTAAAATGGCGAATATCTCCTGGTGTCCGAAGACACCTGAGTTTGGCATCCATATCTATTGTCTGGACAAGACCTCGCCTTTGAAAATGTTTGGTTGGGCGCACCAGAAAGGCCCAAAGGAGTTTTTGAATTTCAGGCTGCCGGGAAAGGATGTGTACTCCGATGACGAGGCAATGCGCGAAGTAACTGCTGCGATTGACTTCTTATTCAAGCATCCGAATATTGCACCCTTTATTAGTTACAGGTTAATACAGCGGCTCACCACGTCCAATCCTTCACCGGAATACGTGGGCAGGGTGGCTGCCGTCTTTGCAGATAACGGGCAAGGTGTTCGCGGAGATCTGGGGGCAGTAGTCAGCGCCATTTTGCTTGACAAGGAGGCCGGATGGGAGCAGGCATGGGAGCAGGATCATGCTTCACGGCTTCGCGAACCGATGCTGCGTTATACCCAGTTGAGCCGGGCGTTTATGAAAGTGGCCGACCGAGACAGATATTGGAATAACGGTTACAATTACCTCGATGTGACGAGGCAGCATGTGATGGCTGCGCCTTCCGTTTTTAACTTTTACCTTCCGGATTACCAGCCTGTGGGTGATATGGCCGGGATGGGACTGGTGGCTCCGGAGTTCAAGTTGCACAATACATCAACGTCTGTAGGTTATATCAATGCAGTACATGCCTGGACTTTCTGGAATTCGCTGATGTACAGCTGGGAGGGCAGTGAAGGTAATCCGGATGGTGTCAGGATCCTCACCAATGATCTCGAAGCTATTGCTGATGATTCCGAGACGCTGATCAACAGGCTGGATATTTTACTTGTACATGGCCAACTTTCGCAGGAGGTCAGAAATCTGCTCCGCAATACACTAAATGCCATGTTCTGGACTTCCAATCAGGAGTGGCGCTATTGGCGCGTGCGATTGGCCATTTACCTCATCATGATTTCACCGGATTATAATTGCGTCAAATAAGAGCCGCATGGGACAATCAACTCAGAAAATGAACAGGAGAAAATTTTTAGGTCAGGCAAGTTGCGCTGCAATTGGAGCGACAACGGTATTCTCCACTCTATTTAACTTACGATCACTTCAAGCTGCCGCTGCTTTCAATCATAGTGCGGTGACAATGCCTGGCGATTATAAGGCATTGGTTTGCCTGTTGAATGCGGGTGGAATGGATTCGTTCAACATGCTGGTGCCTCGTAGTCAAGAAGGATACAAGCAGTATGCTACTACCCGGTCGAATATGTCACTGGGTCTGGACGAGATTCTGAAGATCAATGCGATGGACAACCATGGTGGTGACTTTGGAATTCACCCATCATTCAAGCATCTGCAACAGTTTTTTGAGAGTGGCCGGCTGGCATTTGTGTCCAATGTGGGTACTTTGGTGAGACCCATTACAAAGCAGGAATTTTATAGTGGAATGGTGCCGTCGCCTTTGGGATTGTATTCACATTCAGACCAGATCATGCAATGGCAGACGGGACTGCCCGACCAGCGCGCATCCAAAGGCTGGGGAGGTAAGATGGCCGACCTTTTGATGGCGTCCAATGAAAATCAGACCGTTTCGATGAATATTTCCCTTTCGGGAAGTAATATTTTTCAAACGGGTGAAAATACGGTGGAGTATTCACTCCATCCTACGAGGGGAAGTGTGGGCATCATTGACTACCAAAATCAGGACTGGTTGCTGAACCAGCTGCGACGGAAAGCTATCGATGGCATGGTGGCTTTGCCATACCAGGACGTCTTCAAAAAAACGTACATCAATACGGTAAAAACAGCCATCGAAGGCAACGAAATGCTGGCAAACATTCTGAACAATGCCCCGGATTTTACAGTTCCATTCGAGGCAGAAAGTGATCTTGCCAATAGTTTTCAAATGATTGCCAGAACGATTGCTGGTCGCGAAAAACTAAAGATGAGTCGCCAAATTTTCTTTGTGGAATATGGCGGATGGGATCACCACGATAAACTTCTGGAAGCACAAAGTGACATGTTTACTGAAATGGATACTGCCTTGTTTGCATTTCAGTCTGCACTTGACCAGCTGGGTGTGAGCGACCAGGTGACCACGTTCAGCATGTCGGAATTTTCTCGAACCCTCACATCCAATGGTAATGGGACTGATCATGCCTGGGGAGGAAATGTATTTGTGCTTGGTGGTGCAGTCTCTGGCCAGCGTATTTTTGGAACATATCCGTCTCTGCTTTTAGGCAGTGGAAATCCTCAGGAAGTGGGAGGAGGATCATTGATTCCCACGACCAGTACAGATGCATACTTTGCCGAACTGGCATTGTGGTACGGAGTAGCACCTTCTGATCTGGCTACGTTGTTTCCGAACATCGGGTATTTTTACAATACTGGTTCAGGCAGTGGCAGACCCATTGGATTTTTAAGATAGGGAGGTTTCTAGGCTCCCTTTTTCTTCATGAGTAGAAGCTGACTCACAGCATGGGTGAGTGTGGTTTCTTTTTTTCTGTCAATCATGACACGCTGGGATTTATCAAACTGAATGGATTCAAGCACTTTTATCTCAGTACCAAGCCGGATGCCGATTTGATTGAGATAAGTCAGGAATGGCGTATCGTGCTCTTTTACTCCCAGGACGACACCATGTTGGCCCGGCGAAAATGCGGAAAGGGCTTCCTGTGTGCGCAGGGTAAATTTACCATCTGAATTGGGTATTGGATCACCGTGTGGATCAAAGCGAGGGTAGTC
>JAJTEZ010000156.1 GCA_021298335.1 Saprospiraceae bacterium
TTACCATTGGATTGATTTGCAGCCACATAAGTGTAAGAATAGTTGGCAGGCAGGATCACGCCGTTGTAAATCTGAGCTCCTGCTGGTTTGGTAGGGAATGTTATCGTATAATTGGCAGGCAGTGCGGGTGTGCCGCTTGCAAAGCTGCTTACCATCAGATAATACAGCCTGTTGGCAGTCAGCGTGGCGGTCATATTGCCGTTTAGCGCAATACCTCCTGTGCCTGTAGGGCGAGTTGCGCTGCTGCCTACATGGTTTGTGCATCCAGAACCCGAAAATGAAAACTGGTACAGATTCAGCAAGGTACCAAAAGCGCCTCCATGCGCAATCGTGTACGAACCGGTGGTATTGACCACAAACAGGATGACATCGTATTTTGTAGCGTTGCCGGCCTGCGTACAAACAGCTGGAGTACCGTCCACAAACACCAGGTTACCATCCGTATCTGTGTTGGAAAGTGTGCCGCTGAAGCTGGTGACGACTGAACCCGTATTATTGGTTAGTCCCAGGTTGAGTGCAGGGTCACTTGCGTTGTATGTGACCAGGGTGGTGGGACTGATTTGCGTTTGCGGGGCCAGGCAATTGCCTGTAAGGGTAAAGTTTGCATTGCCGATATCAAAAAACCGCACACAGCTGAAACAGTTGCTTTCCACTTTTATACGGCAAAACGACCCCGTGGGTATATGCGTAGGCAGCGTGATGCTTTGGCTTCCGTCATTTGGTGTGTCGGCGGCAAGGATATAGGGGAAACTAATCCCTCCATCTACAGACAGTCTAATGTTCATTGCATTGCAGATGGTGTTTGTGCTGTTGACGTTCCAGGTTACGGTCTGGGATGAACCTGCTGCCCAAGTGACGGCGGTATTGGGAGCGGTCAATGCCAGTCCGCTGGATGCTGCTACCGTCAATTGAATGGAGGCCACATCAATGCCTCCGCCTACTGCGTTGTTGTCACGGACTAGAAGTTTGAAATTGAGGGTTCGCCCTACTGTTGGCAGGCACTCTCCGATTGTAGTGAATGGCGGCACATTGCCGTTGTTGAGGATGTATGTCAAACTGGGGAAAGTTCGTGTTGGATTCAATACAGGACCGTAGCTCCTGAAAATGGGGCCGGTAGTACTTCCGCAGGCAACATTCGGAGCGCCATAAGGAGTTCCTGTGTTAAACTGGTCCCAGGTGTAAGTGATGCCATCCGGATCTGTATCTGTGTACGACCCTGTCAATTCAAAGGGTGTATTCGCGGGTATCGTAATTGTACCGGAGGCACTGCAGGGATTGGCATTGGCTGTTGGGGGTGTGTTTCCGGTGGCACTTTCTGTATCGCAGCTGTTCCCGCTGCCGTTGATATAGGAAACCATTTGTTCGAGATTGGCCACATGGAAATAGGGTGAGCTTTCATAGATGACATTTCCGGAAGCATCGGTGATGTTTTGTGCGTTGCATACACCCGGGTAGCTCATCAGACTGGTCCCGGACCCTGGTTCATAGGAAGTGGCGTTGTTACGCTGGCCGTCACAATTGGTATCATTGGAGTTGAAGGTATGGGTAGCGCTAAACATGTGCGCAGATTCATGTGCGGCGATGCTAAAAAAAGCATAGTTGTTGTTGGGGTTGCCTTCGCTCCAGGAGCACGCTTTCAGTGGCCATCCCAGTGTTGTGGTATTATTGCAAAGAGAACTTAATACTGCCTGGCCGGCGCCACCAAAAAGGGTAGTACCCCAGTTGTGGAAGACCTGTCCTAAATCGTATTCTGCAGAGGCAAAATAGGCATTGATACATTGTCCGCCATACGTAGCGCTCACGGAACCTGGTGGCACAATATTGAATGTAGCTGTTTCCACTTTGATATTGGCCGTGAAGGTAACGGCCAGTTCGCGTTTATACAGGACGCTCATGTCGCTAACGATAGAAGTTGCCAGCGTGGTTGCAGCTGCTGTGCCACCATTGGCTGCTTCAAATTCGTCGGTAAGCAGGACGGCCATTGTATAATTTTTGAGAGTAGCACCGTTTGTGGAAGTACGCAGTCCTCCGGGCATAAAAGGCCTGGCTTGCTGGTGGTCGGTGGAGCAGGTAAACGAAGTTGTCTTTTCTCCATAGAACGACCTGACTGTATTTTCGGAGGTTGATTCAAAATAAATGGCTTTGGGTTGGTCTGAGAGCAAAAAACCATGAAAGTAATTTCCCTTCACTACGATTTGCAGGGAATGATACCGATACTGGTCGCTATATCCTGACAATGTCCATAAATCCGGCATTGTATTTTCCAGAGACGGGTGTTTTACACGATTTTTATAGAAGTAGTACGTATTTTTCTGTCCGTCAGGCATCGTCAAGGTGAGTGGTATGCCGCCTTTGGAAGGGCCGTATGGGCTTTCTTCAGGTGCCTGGGCCAGTTTTTGGCGTTCGTACAAGGGAAGTTCAAATTCAGACTGTGCGAACAATGATTGGAAGGCGACGACTAGGACAAAGGGCATTAACATCTTGCGGTTCATAGCATGGCATTTGAAGGATCTCAGATTTTTGGCTGGAAGCATCATTTTATGGGTTTGCGGCTGATTGCTTTGATGCAGCAACACCGCAAATTAAAGCAAAACCCAGAAAACCTGTGTTTTTGTATGTCTCAATTTATCAACATCAATGTATAATATTTACAACTCACTGAAAAACAGTTTGAATTGGTATAATAGTCGATCTGGAAATTACATTTTAGACTACTATCAATCTGTCACATTGACTTCCTTATTGATGTTCAGTCGCTGGGTGCCCTGTCGTGGATTTTGGGCCATGATGTTGGTGATATACAATTTTCCTCCTTTGCCCAGCCTGGCCATTTCAGCGAGACCTTTGGCGTCGGGTGTGTCACCGCGGACATTCCCTTGCCATACGATTTGTCCGGCTTGATTGTACAGCAGGAGGCTGTAGGAGATGATGGAGCTGTACATTTCCTGTGGGTAGTCGGTTGGATAAATAAAGCGAAGGCGGCCCGGCTTGTTGAGGCCTTGTCGGGTGATGAAGCCCATTTGTTCGCCTTCGAAGTGCGGGATCAGGTCTGGCAGTCGTTTTACAGCCAGGGTTTTGATATCGCAGATTACTTTCTGGTAGTAGAGTTTTACTTTGATTTCTTCGGCGTCCTGCTGAGGTACGAGGATGTAGGTACTGTCATCACGTTTGTAGAGGCTGCCGGCGCTGGCTTTGACTGTGATTTCAGCTGGAGTGCAGCCGTGAAGCGAAAGCCGGATTTTATTTTCAATGCCCATGTATAGTGTTTCGCCCAGGCCCAGAAAAGAGGGCAGTGTGGCAAAGGGCAGCAAGCAAAAAGAGACGATATTGATCCACATAGAAGACATTTTTTACCGGCTATACGCGAATGATTTGGGGCTTGGAAATCTCGATATGTAAAGGTAAGGATAATTCAGCTTTTTGCAATGCGAGAATGGCATTGGAAGGTTTTGCTTTGTCCAGATGCAGCAAAATGAAACTTTCCGGGGTGTGGATAGTGCATTGCGCCGGATTTTGTGTGACAATTTCCCGGGGCATCAGGTAGGGTGCGGCAGATTCGTGCGAAGCGCCGAGGCGCAGCAGGGTGGAGTAGAGTGAAAACCTGAGGGGCCGGATGATTTCCTGTTCCTGGAGAATATGGATTTTATTGATTTCGTTTTGAGGGATGAGGACGAGTCGGTTGGCAAACCTATTGCGAAAATACAGTCCGATGCCTTGTTGATACAGGGCGATGTTGACTTTGTAGGGTGCTTCTTTTGTCTCGTCGGCGGGATCAAAGAAGGAGAATCCGGCGAGTCCTTTTCCCAGCCATCGAGCGATGGGTCCGTGGGATATGGTTTCACCGCAGATAGTAGCGATGTGTTTGTTTACGGTGCTGGTGGAAGTGGTTTTGAGGTCGATGGTGCGCATGCGGGCGTGACGATGGTCGTGGATATAAAGGTAAAAAGTGGGGGAAAGGTTTAGAAGGGGGCTAAGGCTGAGGTTCAAAATATCTCTTGGCAGTCGAAAATAAGATCATCACTTTTTCGGATATCATCATGCAGGATACAAACTGGCATTTGTACACGATTACTTATGATGGTACTAAAGGCAATAATGTATCGATAGCAAAGATCTATAGAGATACCACCCTGCTAACTTCTACGTGTCATACGATCTCTACATCCACGATTAATATCTCAAATTTGTTTCCGGTCACTTTCGGGAGGTATCATGGATCTGCTCAGTCAGGATATTTCAAGGGATCTTTGGATGATGTTGGAATTTGGGATAGGATATTGACAACAAATGAGATAAAAGGCCTTTATATGGGCGAATGCCCATTATCGGTTTACGTTGACGCACTTCCCTCGGTAGCAGGAAATCTCAATGTTGCCGGAAATAATGAGACCGGGCAGACTGGAGGTGCCTGTGGTGGTACTGAAGCAACAGTCTATTATTCATATATAGTACCAGCAGGGGGACTTAAAGAATTTACGGCAGTTATTGATACGCCTTATTCTGTAACGGTAGGCACCAGTTGTGGAAGAGGAGATTGCGGCCAGGAAGTAACATTGACTTGTAATGGAAATAATCTGAATGAGGGCACAATAATTTATATAGCAGTCCACTCCACAAAAGCTGACGCTGGTAATTTTTCCTTAAATGTAAGAACTCAAAAAATGACACCTAGGATTCAGGGAGCAGTATATGTAGATCTGGATGAAGACGGATTATATGGAGGCTCTGATATTGGGTTGGGAAATATACCGATGGAGCTGGTGGACGGTTGTCCAGGTGGCATAATAGTGGCCACTGCTGAGACGGCAGACGATGGTACGTATATATTCAATAACGCTATGAATCTTCCGCCAGGATCATATACATTCTTCAGGTAATTTTTGTGATGAAGCTATTCCGTTATGTAATCTAGAAGTAATTGAGGATTACCCATGTTCACAGAATCCATCTGACTTTGGACCCTGGCTTAATCAGGCCCATTGTAATGGCGTATACCAAAATACTGATTTTTACAAATTTGTGGCAGGATCCGGTAGTTACAATATAAAGTTTACCATCTTCGCCTGCGCTGGCGCGGGAGTTCAGTATGGCATTATGG
The DNA here is from genome assembly GCA_021298335.1 of Saprospiraceae bacterium. GTDB lineage: Bacteria > Bacteroidota > Bacteroidia > Chitinophagales > Saprospiraceae > OLB9. Next base: position 5,099 of record JAJTEZ010000156.1, read on the forward strand.
AGGAATGTAACCCAGGTGGTCCATACATTATTTGTGATGGAGGTTCCAACACAGGTACTATCATCGTACCGGCAGAATCTCTGACACCTTGCAAAACCTACATCTTCTGGATCGATGGCTTTGGCGGTTCTATTTGTTCTTATTATGTAGAGGTTGAGGGTGATTTTCAGGAATGTGTAATTCCTCCGGTTACGAATATTGAAATTCCTATTAACTGTGATCCATTATGTCCTTCATTTGATCCTTTGACTGTCGATGCCATTGGTGAAGGAATTGATGAAATCAATGGTGTGGAATATTTTTGGGACGTCACGGGTCCTGGCGTACAATTATCAGACCTGCAAACGGATAATCTGAGTATAGATCTTTCATTTATTCAACCGGGTACGTATGAAATTTGTGTCCGTACATTTCACCCATGTCCAGGCTTTTCGCAGCCGTTCTGCAAGGAGTTTGTGTTTAAAAATTTGTCAGATCCATATAAGGAATTTAAGGTCTGTGAAGATGATTTCCCTTGGAATGGTGCATTTGATGAGAATGGAGGCCCCATCACTCTATCCCAAGTTCGGGGAGGAAGATATGACTACCCCAGCTCTAAGACCAATCAATGTGGTTGTCCTTATACCCAGTATATGCGCATTACAGAAGCAACAACTGGCTGTCAGACTGATACCTGCCGTGTTACGATTTATGATACCATCGTGACAGAGGTTTTTAAGTATATTGCCGTGACAGATACACTGATCATTGATGCAGTCCTCTCCGGTGTAGCCGCGCCAGATAACATCAACACATTACGTGTGTACCCCAATCCGGCGTTGTCCCATATTTATATCCATTACGGCGATTTTAGTAGAATGAGAAATTACAAGCTCTCTATTTCAAATGCTGCCGGGGTAGAAGTTTTTCGCACCAATATCGAAAAGCAAACAGACTACCTGGATCTTTCTGATTGGCAAGGAAAAGGGACGTATTTTCTCACCATTGAAGATGATACTGGAAAAATCATAGCGCAAAAGAAAATTATTATCCAGTAACCAATCCAAAATACTTGTACTACCCAATTGCATCAGGATTTTCAGGATGAAAAGATTTTCAGGATGGAATGCTACAGCGCATCATGGTCATCACACCCATCCCACCCATCACAGTGCAGACAGTGGGTGCATTTGTCTGCATCAGGATTTTCAGGATGGAATTTAGCGGCGCAATCAAGTACATCCATACATCTTGTGCATCCTGATTCAGACAAATTGACCGGGGGATATGCCGTAGGGGCACTACAGTTTATCTTTTGATTATTATTTTTTATCTTTGTAAGCAACAACTTGCATCTTATGACAACTCCAGAATTGAAGAAACTCTTGATTCACAGGATTACAGAAATTGACGATATTTCATTTCTAAATATTCTTATTAATATTCTTGAGTCGAAGACAAAAGTACTTTTGCTCTCTCCCGAACAAAAGAATGAAATTATGGAATCCAAGCACGAAATCGAGAATGGACTATTTGTTGATCAGGAAAATTTTGATGAACAGGTACTGAAATGGGCAAGCGTAAGATAATTACTTGCCAGAATGACTAAATAGATGTTAAAAGTCAAGTTTATTCTAATTTAAATGGATTTAACACTTTTAATCCCTGAATACCTACGAAATCTTTTTCATTATTTGTGATTAAGGTGTAACTATGGCCTAAAGCAGTAGCTGCTATGATAGCATCAGGAGTTTTTATTTTTTTCTTGTTGCGTATGGAAACACAATGATATACCACGTCGCTATTAATTTCCAAAATAATACTATCGTTGATGAATTCCTTAACATATTGCAATGTGGCTTGGTCTGTGTTCCAGCAAAGGAGTTCAATCTGAGTTATTATAGAAATTTTTGGAATTGCGTTCATGACATCATCCAATAATGCCATACCTTTTTGGGTGATTGAGGCAGAAAGATAGTCAGAAACGATATTGGTATCTATGAGATATTGTTCCATTCTGCACGCATTTTTTGAATGTGTTCGTTGAGATTTTGCCCCTGTTCCTTCGTCAGGATGCCTTTATATTTGTCAGAAAGTTTTACAGTTTTTGGTGCATCAGTTTCTTTGACCACTTTAATGAGATGTAATTCCTCTAATTCGTGCAAGATTCCGATTGCTTTTTGATTCGTGATTTGTATGAGCATTGTATTCTCCATAATTCAGATTTTATATTTACAAAAATGAATGATTTTTTACTTGTAATGTACAAAATTTTTCAATATTTTTGAATTTACAGGATACAATTTTTAGAAAATTCTTTGCAGATCGTTTATTACTCTCTTTCATTTAACACAAATTTAAAACTGGTCTGAATCGCGGTTGAAACGGATTATTTTAATCCGCGGAGAAAAATCAACATAATGCTTTGAAATCATTGATTACACAAAGATTCTTACGCGATCGCCTCATGCTCATTTCGTCGCAGCGTGATTCCCCGGAGTTTTTGCATCACTCTGGCCGTGAACAATGCCAAATGTCTATGCACTGATTTCTCGTTCCACCCCCTGTACACTCATTTTGATTTGCTTCCTATCTTTGAAAGTCTGATCTTTGACTCGGTAGATCCAAGGTCAGTCGCAGATCCTCATCAGAAAAGTGGAGACTGAGTAAATTCGTTTTAAATTTTACATGATGGCTAGATTCTTCTTTCTATTTCTATTCCTGTCCTGCACCAAGACACAGGTCCCTTTAGTCACCCCACCCGTGACGGATTATTTTGCAAAGGGTGCGGATATAGGTTGGCTCAGCGAGATGGAAGCCAAAGGCATCAAATTTTACAATCATAACGGACAACAGCAGGATTGTATCGATATTCTGAAAGGGCTGGGCATGAATACCCTGAGGTTCAGGGTCTGGGTGCATCCGGTCGATGGCTGGTGCGGACAGGAAGATGTAGTCAAACAAGCTGTGAAGGCCAGTAAAAAAGGTATGCGTATCCTGATCGATTTCCACTATTCTGATTTTTGGGCAGATCCGGGTAAGCAAAATAAACCGGAAAAATGGAAGAATATTTCATTTACATCACTCAATGATTCCCTTCGAAACCACACATTCGCTGTGTTAAAAGCCTTGAAAAACAACAATGTTACTCCTGAATGGGTGCAGGTTGGCAACGAAACCAATGATGGCATGCTCTGGGAAGATGGTAGAGCCAGCAAAAATATGAACCAGTTTGCCACGCTGGTAAAAACCGGGTATAGCGCAGTCAAGGGCGTATTTCCGGAAACCAAAGTGATTGTCCATATTTCCAATGGTTATGACAACAACCTGTTTAAATGGATTTTTGACGGCCTCAAAAACAATGGCGCCACCTGGGATGTGATTGGCATGTCGCTGTATCCAACTGTCAGCGATTGGCAGACCAAAACAGATCAGTGCATTGTCAACATGGTCGATATGATCAACCGCTACGGAAAGGAAGTAATGGTGGTGGAAGTGGGTATGCCGGCAAATCAAGCCCAGACATGCAACGCATTCATCACCGCACTAATTGCCAAAACCCGGGCTTTGTCCGATAAGAAAGGACTGGGCGTCCTATACTGGGAGCCACAGGCGTACAACAACTGGAAGGGATATGGCTTGGGTGCCTGGACTTCTGAAGGAAAACCATCCGCAGCATTGGAGGCATTTAAAAACTGATGGAGACATGATCAGGAACGTCCTCAATTTTGTGTTAACCCCCGCAGTCGTATTGATAACTTTGATTGTATTTTACCAGGGCGAAATTCCCGTTGAAAAACTGAAAGGAAAATACGCCGATGGCCATTCCCAATTTATGCCATTGATGGGCATGAATATCCATTACAGGGATGAAGGCAACACTGCCGACAGTTTGCCGCTCTTACTTATCCATGGCACCTCTTCCAGTCTCCACACCTGGGACAGTCTGGTGAATCGCCTCTCACCTTTCAAACGCATCATCCGGCTGGATTTGCCCGCTTTCGGCTTGACAGGTCCAAACCCCGGGCAGGATTACAGCATTGGTTTTTACAATCGCGTGATTGATTCTTTTTTGATTAGGTTGAACATAAACCGATATGCCATAGCAGGAAATTCACTCGGCGGAAGCATTGCCTGGCACCAGGCAATCTACACCCCTGAGAAAATCAGCCGGCTTATTTTAATCAATTCGGGTGGTTACCCCAAACAGGAAGAAAAGGGGAATATCGGATTTAAACTGGCGGCCATGCCTGTGGTGGGTACGCTGTTGTCAAAATTCACACCCAAAGCGCTGATCAGAAGAAGCATTGAAGATGTCTACAGCAATGATGCCCTCATCTCTGATAAACTGATTGACCGCTATTTTGACTTGCTCCTTCGGGAGGGGAACAGAAAGGCTACCATTACGCTCTTCAAAAAACCTTCCAGGCCTGAACCAGATCGGATAAAAACCATCCAAACACCCACCCTCATCATCTGGGGCGAAGACGACCAGCTGATTGATGTCGCGAATGCCTACCGATTTAAAGAAGACATACCCAACAGTCGGTTGCTCGTGATTCCGCAATCAGGACATGTGCCCATGGAAGAAACGCCCGAACCTGTGCATCATGCCATCAAGGCGATGTTTGGATTGTGATGTAAAACAAAAAAGCCCTGATAATCAATCAATTACCAAGGCTTTTGTGACCCCAGAAGGATTCGAACCTCCAACCCTCAGAGCCGAAATCTGATATTCTATCCAATTGAACTATGGAGCCAAAAACGGTGCAAAAGTACGGGATTTTTTTGAACCGCGCAAGACCAACTCCTTTTTCTGTCCTCACACAGACTTAATCCTGCCTTAACATTGCCTTAATATTGCCCCCATACCTTTGCACCAGAAAATAAAAACGTGAATCTTATGCAAAATTATGTAATTCTGTTCCTGACCTTGCTTAGTACTCTATCACTAAGTTCGCAGACAGGAACCATCAAAGGCACCATCCTGGATGCCAAAACTAAGGACGCCATGATTGGCGCCACAATTCAGCTCAAAGGCGGCGAAACAGGCACAACGACAGACTTGGACGGGTATTTTGAACTGCCGAATATTCCGGCAGGAATGCATCAGGTCATCATTTCATCCGTCGGTTATTCTTCCATCAACCTGCAAAACGTGCGTGTGGAAGCTGACAAAGAAACTGTCATCAACACCTCTATGGAAGAGGAATCTCTCGTACTCGAAGCAGTCGAAGTGAAAGCTCAGCGAAAAACGGACACAGAAATTTCCGTGGTCAGCGAAATCAAACAACTTTCCAACATTGCTGTAGGTGTATCCTCCCAGCAAATCACACGCACCCAGGATCGTGATGCATCACAGGTAGTCAGGAGGGTTCCGGGAGTTTCCGTATTTGACGACAGGTTTATCATCATTCGTGGACTCAACGAACGGTACAACACCGTCATGCTCAACGATGTGGTTACACCTTCCACAGAAGTGGATGTCAAGTCATTTTCCTTCGATCTCATCCCAAGTTCTGCCATCGATCGCATGATCGTGTACAAATCTCCCTCTGCGGAACTGCCGGGAGATATGGCCGGAGGTGCCATTAAAATCTATACCAAAACTGTACCTGATGGCAATCAGGTTTCCGCCGGGGTGACTATCGGATACCGCGGAAATGCCACCGGCAATACCGTCACAGATTACAAAGGCAGCCAGCTGGATGCAGTCGGATTTGGGGGCGCATACCGTCAACTCCCAACCAATTTTCCATCCACAAAAAGCGTCATCACAAGTGCATCCACTGAAGCCATGATTCAGAATTTCAGAAATCTGAATCCATATTATGACGTGCAACAAACAAATGTAGTCCCGGATGTAAGGGCCAACGTCAACTTTAGCCGACGATTCTTTATAGGTTCTAAGGAAGTCACGAATATCTCTTACGTCAATTACTCCAACACACATTCCTATATGAACATGGTTCAGAACCGTTTTCTCTACGACGGCTCTGTGCAAAATACATTTGAGGACAATACTTACAACAATAATATCCGGGCCGGCATCATGTCCAACTGGGCACTTATCCTCAATCCGAAAACCAAATTAGAATTCAGAAACCTCTTCAACCAACTGGCAACC
>JAJTEZ010000157.1:0-5622 GCA_021298335.1 Saprospiraceae bacterium
AAATAGTAGAAATCTAGAGTTTCAGGGCATGATTTGGTAAAGCCCCGGCTGCCCCCCGCCGTAACTTTATACAGCAGGAGGCAAGGGGCCGCTTCTACTCAATTTTCAAAAGGAGGTGTGTATTGATAGTGTCACCAACCTTAACCTCAATGGTGTACAAACCATTTGGAAATCCCTGCAAATCAATTGGGTATGCATAATTACCTTTGTCTGTCAGGCTTACAGGTTTTATACAGGCTAGTTTACTTTGTTCTTTCCAGACAGATATCTCTACTTCAGTCTCATTACTGAGTGAAAGAAGGAGCTGGCTCATGCCTGTTGACGGGTTAGGAAATACCCTACTTTCCTGTGGCTCTTTTGATTCAAGACTGATCCACGAAGACCAGGAATGACTTCCATCAAAGGCGGTTTCACGTACCCGGTAGATAAATTCCGTATTGACTGCGATATTATCAAAAATGCAACTATAGTTTGCGATATTCGATGACAGTCCCTTTGCCCGAATCGTATCTGGCATCACCTCCGTTTCAGTCTGATCTGTTGTTTTTCTTTCAATCTGATAATAATCGGTACTTATTTCCTTGCTGGTACTCCAGGAGATAATATGCTTGCTATCTTTTACCTGCCCGGATATGGACAGCCACTGTAGGGCAAGAGGTGACTGGACCAGTCCCATATCAATATTTTCACGTATTTGTCCTGGTAAAAGAGAGATGGCTCTAGTGGTATTGGTACCAAAACTGTGGTCTACGTCACTGTCGATATCATCCTCGCCACGACGCGCATAGGTGGCGCTGTAGCCCACAGGTGGAGAAAAGCGCAGGTAATAAGAGGATTTTTCCATGTAATCCAGAGTATAAATCCCCTCAGTATTAGTTATGGCTTCTGCTACTTTATTTCCGCTTATGCTTTCAACGGCCTCTACCCTGACTCCCGCAATCTTGGGTTCGCCCTGATCCTGCATACCATTGATATTTTTATCAAGCCAGACTGTGTTTCCCACACTTGACATTGGATAAAATCCGGCACCAAAATCCATTCGTACCTCTCCGGATCGAACGATGAAAGGCAATGATTTTAAAGGATTGCCACTGAGGGGGAAGTCACTGTCAATTTCTTCATTATTGCCCACATTGGCCCGTACCTTCACCAATCCGATAGGGGGCATTGTAATGTCGAGATAGTATTCGCCAGGTGGTACACAGAAGGAGAAAAATCCATCATCTGAAGGAGAACCGGGCTTTTGTCCAGTTTTTGCCTGAGTCCATAACAACCAGCTAGTTGCTTCTTTCCTCCAGATTCTGACATTCAGACCATTGATACCGTTTTCGTTGCTATCCCAGATGTCATTTTTATTGATATCATACCAAACGAGATCCCCCACAGGCACGCACAGGAAAAAGCCGGCATCAAAGTACTCCAGTTCATTGATGGCATCGTTTGTAATCAGGGAGGAAGTCCATGGACCAAATGAGCCGTCCATGTCTGAGTCTATCTCTTCATTTCCTTTGTGTGCATAGGTACCCATGTATCCGGAGGGAGCACTATATTTGCAATAATAGTTGCCGGGTAGTATGCTTTGAAAGGTGTAGTGCCCGCCTGCATCAGTAGTCGTTGCTTCAAAAAATTCTCCATTGCTTTTAAACAGGGAGACCTGAATATTTTGCAAGGGTGGTTCACCTCCATCCTGCAGACCGTTTCCATTCAGATCGTGCCATACATAGCCGCCAGTTTCTCCTGCTATTCTGGCCACCACCGCCTGGTCGCTTGCAATAAAGATGTCATTTCCCTTTCCGTCACCGTCCAGATCTGCATCTCCGCTCCCCGTACACACATTTATAAAGATAGAACTGCTTGATTCATTTTGCAAAATTGTATGTGTTGCAGAATAAGTCCATGTTTCTCCAGGGTTTAAAACGCCAGGATCTGCTATGTCTCCGCTTACATATGATGGACCGGTGGTGGCCAGCGGGTCTACCATAGTTGGCTGAAACATGGTAATGTTGCCATCGTTGGTCAATGTGAGTATGTAGCCAATAATATCACCTGCTCTGCTGTATGCAACCGTGTGACCATTCCCATTGATGCTCACAGCAGTTTTTTTGACTGTAATGTGTGGCATTTGGAGGGCTGCAGTATAGGTGGTGCCAGTATCTGAGACCATGCTTTCCCACGAGCCATTCATATCAGCATCCCATCTGGCAACTCCCTGTGCAATATTGGTGAATGATCCTTTATCCAGCATATACTGTGTCACCGTACATTGTGACCGATAGATCCACTCCTCATTCACATCCAGTCTGCCGTCCATGTCAGAGTCACCGCCGGTATAAAGTGGCGGAGTATCAGCGAGTGCATCTGTCATTACTGGTGTGAATAGTGTGATATTACCAGTGTTTTTCATTTTAAGTGTATAGAGGATTTTATCACCGGCTAGCGAATATTTAGTTATCGAGGGATCATTGTTGATTTTATCCCGTTGTTTGGAGACAACGACCATAGGGCTAAACTCATTCAATACAACAGAGGTATCTTTGTCTTGTACGAGTCCCTCGCCTGTACCGTCTCCATTCAGATCCGCAAGTGCATTTGAAGTGGCTATGTTGGTAAATGAGCCAAAATCCACATCCTGCTGGTTTACCTGGCACGATCCAGTATATACCCAGGTTTCGGCAGGTTGCATGATTTGGTCATTCCCAATATCTCCGGATAGATATTGTGGTGATCCCGGTATTTTGAGATCAGTCACCTGGATGTTGTGAAGAGTCAGATTTCCAGTATTTGTCACTAAAAACCGATAGGAAATAAGATCTCCGGCATTCTTATATTTTGCCGGATAAGGAATACCATTGATCGATGACGGAATTTTATCAATGTGAATTTGCGGTAGCTGAATGGCAACCGCGGTTGCCTCATCCGTATTGCTGAATACAGGCACATCAAGATAGTATGTTGAGGCAATTGCACGATTTGTGACATACCCTTTGTTTATATCATTCTGATTTATTGTGTAGGATGCATAGCAGGTTGTGGTCTCGCCATGTTTCAAAGGCCAGGTACCACAGGGATAAACGGGGCCAATGACGTCGTCCATGATCAACGCGGGTGTGGTCAGGTCGACATCTCCGGTATTGGTCAGATGGTAGGCATATTGAATCGTTTGTCCAGGCTGATTGTAACTATTAGTACCGATAATTTCTTTCCGCAGAATCAGGGAGGGATGGGCCTGGATGGTTACAGTCGCAGAAGACTGGTTATTTGACAAATCAGGATCTGGCGTAATGGCGCTAACTGTTGAAGAATTTGTCAACACAAAGTTGTCAGGCAGCAAGGACGTATAGGCTCGAATGGTGATGGATTGAATTTCGTTGGGGGCAAGAGTTCCAATCTGCCAGATAGGCGAAATCCAGCTTCCTTTTGAGGGTGTCGCATCGATAAGGTGTAATCCCGCCGGAAGTACATCCGTTGCGTTCGTAAGTTGCGCTGTAGAAGGACCATGATTTTTCACTTGAAGTGTAAATGTAACGGTGTCTCCAGCTTTTACAGAGGCGGCATTTACCTGTTTGAGAATGGACAGGTTGGCTTGTGGAGTGAGAGTAGTGGTAAATGTCGAAGTGTCATTATCCGGATCCGGGTCGGGGATATCTGGTGCGTCAATGGTAGCTGTATTTGTGAGAATTCCTGTAGCTGCCGGTTGGATCAATCCTTTCAGTAAGACAATACAGCCTTTTCCTGCTTCCACGGTTCCCACATCGAATGCACCTGTCCAAGGCCTGAATGAAGACTGGCACGGGGCGAATTGAACCTGCGTTAAATTTGCAGGAATCAAATCATTGATTAGAATTAGTTCGGCATCGGATGGGCCATTATTTACATATTGTAGTGCATAATATACCGTAGTACCCGGTATTGCTACTGGTGGTGCGACGGCCAAACTACTTATGTCAGTAGGAATGTTGTCATAATCCAGAGGCAACAAATTTGGTGAAATCTGTACTTTAGTGATTCGCAAATCAGCCCGCACCAGAATTTGGGTAGTCACACTGGAGAAATTATTTGCAGGATTCGGATCCGGTGTTCCCAGGCTTAAAACATTTGCAATATTGTAAATGCTGCCCCGAAGGCTGCTTTTCACTGTTCCATTGATTAAAACCTGAAAACTATCCTGTGGCGCCAGGCTGGGGATGCCGATCTGATCCATCCAGGGAATCCAGGTGAGACCATTATTAAGTGAATATTTGGTATTGAGGATATCATCATCTTCAATTTCATCAAAAACAAGAATATTCGCAGAGGTAAAGATGGTACTGTGGTTTTTAATGACCAGAGAGTACTGCAGTGGCTCCCCTGCATAGACAGAAACCGGACCTTTTTTAGTAATTGAGAGATCAGCTTCTTCGTCCAGAGGGGTTTCAATTCTATACTGGTTATTTGCCAGGTTAGGGTCAGTTGTGGTTCTGGAACGTACCGAAACTGTGTTCGGAATTGGATTTACATTGGGTAGTGGTGTCGCATTATAAAGTGTGCCACGAAGTAGGAATGAAAATTGATGGTGTTCGGCCAGGCTGCCAATATTTATACTATCATTCCAGGTACTCCATGTAAATCCTTGATTAAGAGAGTATTCTGGTGATGTGATAAGTGTTGGAATGATTTTGTCGTATACAATGACAGAACTGGCATCACTTGGCCCATCATTATTTACGGTGATCAGATAGGAAACCGGTCCGTTTTCACGCAGCGGAATAATCAGTTCTTCTTTTACTACAGACAAGTCGGCAAGCTGATACAATTCAGTAATGACTGTATCCGAATTGTTGGGAAGGAATGGATCCGGGGTGTCAGAACCTATCACTGCGGTATTTGTCAGAATACCTGTTATAGCGGGATCAATTTTGCCTCTGATCAGAATAATACTGCTGCCAAAGAAATCATTCAGGCTCAGACTACCGGTCCAGGTAGACCAGGAAGCTCCGTTGTCAAGTGAATATTGTGCGTTACTAATCCCTGCAGGAATAATATCTGTAAGCACGGTATTCTTTGAAAAACTAGGACCATTGTTCCGTGCGATAATCTGGTAATATATCAGTGTGCCTGCAATCGCTCGTGAGGGGTTGACAGGTACAATCCGGGGCAACTGAGTCGGATCGATGTGCGTTTTTGTGACCTCCAGGTCGGCCTCTCTGTAAATAGTTGTCCCGGCTGTGTCCTGGTTATTGAATAAGTCCGGGTCGATGGTACTGCTGGAAGTTTGTGCCGAATTGATGAGTATCTCGCCATTAGGTAAGCTGGGTGCTGTATTACCCTCAATCAAAATTTTGAAAGTCTGCCCAGCAGGTACATCGTTGTTTTGATACAGTGTAGGCCAGGTATTCCAGGTTTGTCCGCCATCAGTTGAGAAAACGGAGTTATGGACACCTGTGGGCACCAGGTCGGTGACACTGACAAGAAGGGCATCAGAAGGCCCGGCATTGTACACAGAGATTTGATATTTGATGCTCTGGCCGGCTTTGACCGGATCAACAAGGTCGGATTTTGTGAGTTGAAGGTCGGCTCTTGTGATCACGTTTGTACTGACAGTGCTGATATTGTTGGTCAGGAGGGGATCATAGGTTGAACTTT
>JAJTEZ010000157.1:5703-8489 GCA_021298335.1 Saprospiraceae bacterium
GCACCTGACATGTGTTTGTGAGAATGATTCCATTAAGCAGCTGGCTTTTGACTTTTACAGTAATTTGCAAAGAAGCCGAAGAGTTTGCATTCAGTGTACCAAGATTCCATTGGTTATTATTCCAACTACCTTTGTCAGGTGATGCACTGATAAATTCCACTTCCGAAGGCAGTATGTCAGATGCAATAACATTTACGGCATTTGAAGGACCATTATTTGAGACAATGATGGTATACGTCAAATTATTGCCTGCAATGACCGTCTGGCTTGAAGCTGATTTGCTGACGGCTATATCTGCCACGATGGCCGTGGCGGTGGCTGAGGCTGCATCATTCACCGGCAATCCTGTATCTGTCACTGCCGAGACAGAAGCTGTGTTGGAAAATGATCCATGTTGCATATTTGATGCTGTGACAGTATGATAGGCCTCAAAGACCCAGGTCTCATCAACTTCCATCCGATTGTTTAGATTCATGTCGCCGGATAAATAGACCAATCCTGGGTTTGCGTCCATATTCGGATCACTTACCGTTACTTGCAGCAGAGAGACATTGCCTGTATTTTCTACACTGATAAGATATTTGATCCTGTCATTGAACGTATACTGACTAAATTGAGTGATTGTTTTTGTAATATTCACGTCTGGTTGCTGTAATGCAGGTACTGTTTCCGTATCTGAAACAGGCGTAAGAGTTCCTACCACGGGGTGTCCGGATGCTGTTGCAGTGTTTTCATATACACCAGAATCGAGGTCTGACTGCACTACTGTATGGGTCGCGGTATATTTCCACACTTCTCCGGGTTCTAGTAATGCATCATTGTCTCCTGAAATATCCGCCTGTCTCACCGGCATTGCATCGGCCTGTGGGTCAGTCAGTAAAACGGATGTCACATCCACATATCCTGTATTTGTAAGCCGCAGGTCGTAGGGTATCTGGTCTCCCAATACCGTAAAGTGGTTGGGTGATTTTGTGCTTATCTTTGAGAGTTGCCAGGAAGCAATTCCATTGATCTGAATCTGGCGGGAGTTAAAAAACCGCCTGCCGCAGGAGTCAGTGACAGTCACTGTAATGACACACGGTTCTGAATTGTGTACATTTGGAGGTGTGAAGTACACAGTTTCAAGGGTCGCATTGGGTGAAAATACTCCTCCACAACTTGAAGTCCAATCGATCGTATAGTGACTGATGTTGCTTGGAGGGGGCAGAGTCAAATGAAATTCAGAAGACACGCCCGAAATGATTGTATCCGGGAGCAAGGTTAAATTGGGAATGGCAACCACCTTGTCATTTGCAGAAAGGAGAGAGAAATTAAACATCGCCCGCTGTGCTGCAATATTCTGCGGAGAAGTCCCTTCGTGCGAATGGCCGGCCTCATACATCACCCATCCTCTTTGTTCATCCTCGAATCCTCTGCCATAGACTATGATTGCGGCTATATTTTTCAGGCTTGTGAGGTCAGGATTTGTGACGTTTTGCTGAGATTCATCATAGACAATGACGCGTGCAGAAGGATTCCACCGGGATACAGCCTGCGGAGAGTAGGTGGTTGGATTCGCGACAATACCCTGTCGTGGGACAAAAATGCGCTCTGACCCATTATCCACGGCATCATCAAGTATGCCCATAAATTGCGCAATAGGGTCATTGTGCAACCGGTAGGTATAAGGATGGCTTCCGCCTTTATGGTCACGCCAAAGGATGAGCGAATTGCTTTCTGCATAGGGTACAGAGGTGCCGGTCCAGTTTGGGTCTTTTTTGGTCAGAAAATTTGTTTGTTCGCTCCTGTTAGTCGGATTAATCATATTTTCCAGGGCACTGACGGCATGGCAGGCTGCCCAGATTCCTCCCCTGCAATCTGCATTCCAGTAAAGAAGATTTGAGTGTGTAGCCCATTCAGGATCGGCATGAGGCATGATAAATATATCGTCGCAGCATTCCAGGTCGGCAGGATTTTTCCAACCCGTAGAACTCGTGCCTCCGTAAGCTGTCGCCGGAATACCGGCATTCGTAAAATAGCTCAGGACAATGTCACCGTTTTCCTTGTCCAGTGTCCACCTGGGTGCAGTATACAGTGTAGTGTAAATAGGAACGGAGATTTCAGACGTGGTGGAATTGCCCACTACCCCCAAGCCTTGCCAGTAGGTAATACGTGCATTAACTTGAGGTGTTCTGTATTGGGCGGGGATGATAAATGTCCCCCCCTTGTAATCGACATCATTGTTTGAGAAGTCAATCCCATCCTTGTCTTTGGAAGTACTGATAGACCAGATTACAGGAACGGAGTAATTGTGCGTCATGTCATATACCAGTCCATAAGGTTTCAACGCATTTTGCACAGTCTGAGGCTCAATCCCCATATTGATGAGAAAAGAACCACTAGGAATGGTGGTTGTCTGGCTTCGTAATTTCACCAGGCTTAATGGTAAAATACACAATGCCAAAAGAATCGGTTTCAGATTTAAAGTGTAATTGTTTAAAATCATGGCGTTCGTTTTTTCAGTCAATAAAAAGAATACAGCACTGCTTGCGTCGACAAACGTCAAGGCAAATCTGCGCAACATGCACCCGCTGGTAATTAAAAATTGTAGAAGCTAGCTTTCACTTGTAGCGGGGTAATTTCATAGGCCCCCGCGACTGTTTCTTTCCTAAGTATCAGTGAGACAAAGGTAAGGATGGAGAGAATAGCAAGTATATGACGAACATCAACACCAAGATTTCACTTTATCAAAATGCAATTTATTTGATCATATGGAAATCGGTACTTTTGAATTTATATTTTATTTA
>JAJTEZ010000158.1 GCA_021298335.1 Saprospiraceae bacterium
GCATCCGGCAGAAACATTGAAAGTGGGGCTCCACTCGCTAGGCTATGTTGGAAAAACGGATGAGGAGGCTGTGCAGAACTTTTATCCGGGATATGCTGCAGCGATGACGCGTATCGGTCAGGAGCGTGGCTGGCCGCCCATGACCTTTGACCGCTTTATGGCACAGATGGGTCCTGAAGGAGCACTGGTGGTTGGCGGTCCGGAAACTGTGACCAATAAAATACGCCGGCATGCCGAGGCCTTAGGGGGAATCTCCCGTTTTACCTTCCAGCTCGATTCTGCTGAATTGCCGCATACCAAATTGATGGAGACGATAGAATTGATTGGTAAAAAGTTGAAGCCAGCACTACATCAGCTATGAGTAGACAGCCTCAATACATAAGACTGTTCATCAAAATAAAAAAAGCGAGCAAGTTTTTTTCGTCCACTGGCACTGAATTAGCCTGAAGGACGTACACTACGAAGCAAAGTTGGCAGGAGTGGCTGCTCTGCAAGAAAAGGGATGCCAAACGTTCGATCAGCCAGCTCATTTTGGATCGTCTGAATTATGCTCATTTCTTCATTGGCCCGGCTTCTCAAAACGGGATCCGTAACGCCCTTAACCATAGACAGGCACTGGTTAATCATCCAGGCATAGGGTTTGATTCCCGCACGGGCCAGGTCAGACTGCAGTGAAGCCGCCTCATGCATTGGAGTCGTTTCAGGAAGAGTAACCAGAATGATTTTACAGAGATCTGCATCCTGCAAAGACATATAGGGTGTCCTGACCCTCGCCTCTTCTGTCTGATGTCGCATCACGTCACGGTGGTAACTGCCGGCTGTGTCAAGCAAAAGCAGTGTGTGCCCTGTTGGGGCTGTATCCATCACGACCATTTTTCGCCTGGCCTGACTAATGGCCCTCGAAAAGGCGTGAAAAACTGCTACTTCCTCCGTACAGGGCGACTGGAGATCTTCCCACAATAATTTCTTTCCGTCTTCATCCAGGCTTTTACCTTTCTGCTGCATGATTTTTTCAAGATATCTCTGCGTCTCTACCTTTGGGTCAATTTGTTCGATAGTCAAAGTACCCGGCAAATCTGAAAGTTGGCTGGTGAAATCCCGAATATGCGCCGCAGGATCCGTCGTGGTCAACAATACATCCATTCCTCTCTCTGCAAGCAATATGGCAATGGCTGCCGCAGTCAGCGTTTTTCCTACGCCTCCCTTGCCCATTGTCATGATGAGCCCACCTGTTCGACCGGCACATACCTCATCTACCAGATCATTCAAAGTTTTCAGGTAAACACCTGTATCAGTTGAAGTCGGTGCCGCCTGACTGAACCGAAGACGCAAATCTTCATCAAATAAAGATCGGAGTTTATCAGGACCCAGCACATTATAAGGCAGTAGTGGAAATTGCGTACAAGAGAGTACCTTCAGTTGGGGAGGCATTTCTTCCAGTTGCCGCCTTGCGGATTCCTCCATATGCACTGCCAACATATCTGTTTTATCCATCGCTGTAAAAACACCATTAATATACAGAACCTGATTATCCATGCCCAACGCATGCATTTCGTCTCTTGTGCGGGCTGCCTCCCGAAGTGACGCCTTATCAGGTCGGCTGACGAGGTAAAACGTGGTAATCGAAGTATCCTGCAATCGCTGGACCACAGTGGCATACCTGTTGTGGCTGCTTTTGAGGGCAGAGGTAGGGCCCAGACAAGAAGCGCCATCAGGGTGGTCGGCTGTAAAGTCGGACCATGCGGCCGGTAAGGCAAGCAAACGCAATGTATGCCCCGTTGGGGCTGTATCGAAAATGATGAGATCTACGGGCGGAACATCTGCTTCACCCGATATAAACCTTGAAAACTCATCAAACGAGGCGACTTCTGTGGTACATGCCCCGGAGAGGTTTTCACGGATTATGGCAATTTCTTCGGGAGGAAGTGCCTCTTTGAGGGGGATCAATACGCGGTCCCGATACTCCTCGGCAGCAGCATCGGGGAGAATATTCACAGCGAAGAGTCTGTCTACCCCACGTACTGGTGCTACTGTTTTTCCAACGGGAGCATTGAGTACATCCTCCAGGTTGGACGCGGGGTCAGTACATATCAGCAGTACGCGCTTTCCTTCATCCGCCAGCCGTATAGCTGTTGCGCATGCCAAAGATGTTTTGCCAACACCTCCCTTCCCAGTAAAAAACATGTATCTTAAATCTTCCACCTTCATATTTTACACCTTTTACAATGCCCTACCAATTGACAGTAGACAGCATGCCATAAAAGACATCCCGTTGCCAGAACTACCGGCAGAGAAATCGCATTTTCATCCCGAAATTACGGTTTTTCCCCCAAAGAGGAGATGACTCCCAACAAGGTTGGGTGATGATTCATATCAGTCAGGTAAAAAAATGGCATCTGATCACTTCCCAAAAGTGCATAAAATTACAGTGCCTTCGGATTGTTTGTTCTGTAAAATAAAAAACCACCCTGCGCAGAGCACAGTGGTGGTTTCCTGTTGTGGAGATGCAGGGAGTCGAACCCTGGTCCAGACAAAGCACCTGAATGCTTTCTACATGCTTATCTTCTGTTCGGATTGTCGGATTCGGGCAGGTACAGAAGCCCACGGCGCCCTCCTCTTATCTTCTGAAATTCGGCGTGGGGTCGAAGCCCTCCCCTAACCTAGACCGAAATTTGGATGAAGTGCGGCACCGACGTGTATCGGACGTCAGTCGGGCGGCACTAGAGGCTTGTAATCCTGGATTACGCTGCCAATGCGAAGTTATTATCGCCGTTTGTTGTTTGATTGCCATGTTTAACGGAGTGAACAATCTTGCTCCGGCATGCTTACAGACCGATTTTCTTTCCTGTCGATACCGGTCATCCCCAATTTATATCGCTCTGATTTTATGTATATTCTCCTTGGATAAAGAATACGATTGCGCAGAGCGAATGTTGTAAGTATCTTTATACTGAAACCTTAAACACCAAATTGACATGGGAAGTTCCCCTGGCCTTACTTTTTTTCAAAAAATATTCTTCAGGGCAAAATTATGATCATCTGGCAGCCAGATTCTCCCGGTCGTGGTTCTTTTTTAGCTGTTTTTTCAACATTTCCAGCGCATCGTCAAAAGCAGACTCAAATGTCTTGTCTATATGTCGGACAACAAGTGTTTTTCCGGGTATATTCATTTTGACTTCCACCACTTTATCACGAATCTGGCCTGAATTTTCAAGCTTTAGATAAACAGTGGTTTCAATGATCTTTCCGTAAAATTTACTCAACTTTTCCAGTTTCTCCGAAATGTACTCTTTCAGCTTCTGGTCGGCCGTAAAATGGATTGCCTGAAATGTAATCTGCATACTTAAACGATTTTTATAATCCACAATATCATTCAGAAGTGTATCCTGTGACACACAAATATGAAACGAAAAAGCAGAAATGGAAGTTGTAGGGAGAATGTTAAAATAAACAAAAAACCTTTATGAGGTGCTGCCACCTTTAGGATGTGCCTTGTTGTATGCCTCCTTTAAACGGCTAATCGAATTGTGGGTGTACACCTGCGTCGCGGCGAGATTGGCGTGACCCAGCAATTCTTTGATGGCATTGAGGTCGGCACCCCGGTCAAGCATGTGCGTGGCAAAGGAGTGGCGCAAGACGTGGGGACTGCGTTTATCCATCGTTGTGTATTTGCTCAGTGCGCTGTGGACGATCCTGTGTACAAGTCGGGGGTAAATGCGGCTGCCCTGGTCGGTCAAAAACAGCGCCTCCTGTACCTCCCCAAAGTGATGGCACCGAAGTCGCAGGTAGGCAGAAAGTGACTGTTGAAGTTCTGGAGTCAGGGGAATGATACGGACTTTATTGCCCTTACCCAGTACTCTGATCTCACTGCGGCTATGGTCTATGTCCCTGCAGTTGAGGCCAACCAACTCGGCACGTCTCATCCCAGTGCTGTAAAACAGGAGCAGCATGGTTGCATTTCGAAGAGTGGCATATTCTCCGGCTTCCTTTGTGAGGTCTGTCTCAAAAAGGCGCTCAATGCCTGCATCCGGTACGGTGACAGGCAGCCTTTTGGGCTTTTTGGGCGCTGTCACTTTCAGCATTGGGTTGGCGGTCAAAAGCTTGCGTCTCATTGCAAACGTATAAAATGTACGTAGGGAAGATAACTTTCTGTTGACAGAGGTGGCGGTGATGCCCTCACCCATCATGGCCACTACCCAGCTGCGAATATGCATTGCGACCACAGCCTCCCAGTTTTCCAGGGTGTACTGCCGCGTACAATAATCTGCAAACTGCTGCAAATCAGTCCCGTAAGCCGTACTTGTATGCACACTATATTTTTTCTCTACCCTCAGGTAGGCAGTAAACTGATCGAGAAACAGGTGCCAGGCCATACATGATGGATTCTATGATTCGTGAATTTCAAATATAACTACATCAAATAACGTGCCGTGGGTGAGAAGCCATTAAAAAAATCAGTGTATTGCATCGCATGAACTGCTTACCAACGATGAAACCATTCTTCGTTTTTTAACCGAAGGTTTTTCTGTTTCCAATCGGATTAATGGGAGATGGCAGAGGCGGCAGAAAAGGTGGTGTGGTTTGGCCAATCGGGATGAATGCCTAAAGGTTGTTGCATCATGTTTACTGATAGCCTGAAGAATTCTTTCATAAATGAAAATTGAATTAACAAATAGCCATTGTCCGGATGTACGCATACTTGTAACCAAGAAAGGCAGAGTGAGCCAAGGGACCAACTTATGCAAAGTGAGGCTGCCATAAATCAGGAACGAAATTATGGCAACAAAAAATGTAATATTAAAATAAAAAGAGATGAGAAGTACCCGGAGCCGGAATCGAACCGGCACGGCCGCAATGGCCACAGGATTTTAAGTCCTGCGTGTCTACCAGTTTCACCACCCGGGCTGGATTTTACTGAAGAAGTGGAGCGGAAGACGGGACTCGAACCCGCGACCCCGACCTTGGCAAGGTCGTGCTCTACCAACTGAGCTACTTCCGCTTAAAACAACTTTTGCTCTTTACAAAAGCGACGCAAAGATACAGCATTTGAGATCATTACACCAAATATTTTGACGCAATTTTTTTTCAGCATCAATAGATTTGACCACCAAGCAACTTCACCAAATCACCTTTTTTCACCAGACTACTGAGTTCCAGCCCGTTAAGTAACGCAATTTCATTCCATCGCTTTTCGGGCATCTGATACTTTTGAAGTACTTGTTTGAGCGTACCCCCTTCCCGCAATTCCACTACCCGGATGGTCGTCGGCTGTCGGTTGATTTTTGACTGATCCGTCAGACGCGAAAAACTGCGCATGCCCTCTTCCATGAATACCTCATGCTGGGTGTAATCTGCTGCACCACTCAAGCCATGAAACTTGAAAATCTGACCGTCCAATTGAATCAGATAAGTCAACACACGCAATGGCTGGCCGGCCCCTTCCTGTGCCGCCACATCAGACAACAACCGGATAGCAGGTAGTCCATTCACCGTCGTTTCAGCTGCCTGCGCAACCTGTAAGCCGTTGTCAGCAATGGCTTTATCCTTAGCCGCCTGCAAGGAGCTTTC
>JAJTEZ010000159.1 GCA_021298335.1 Saprospiraceae bacterium
TACAAGCTGGTCGTTGTGACAAAGGGGGATTTGCTGGACCAGCAGCGCAAGCTCGAAAAATCAGGCCTGGAGTCCTATTTTCATCACATTGAGATCGTTTCAGAAAAGCGTATGTCTGACTACCAGAAACTGCTGCGGCACCTGGATATACCGCCTTCAGAATTTGTCATGATCGGCAATTCGCTGAAGTCAGATATCCTGCCCGTACTCGAAATGGGTTCTTATGGCATTCACGTGCCCTTCCACACCACCTGGGAACATGAAAAGGTGGATGTCATCATCACAGATCCCACCTTCCGCCAGGTCGAGCATTTGTCCCACATCTTACCGTTTTTTGAAAATGTACACGATCATTGATCCGGCCGCCTGGCATCGCAGCCAGGCCTACCAGTTCTTTTCTTCCTTTGAGGAGCCCTACTTTGGCATTGTGGCGGATGTGGATGTCACGGAAGCTATACACTATACCCGTAAACATCGAATGTCTTTTTTTCTTTATTATCTACATTGTTCCATCCGTGCAGTCAATGCATTGCAGCCATTCCGCCTGCGTATTGAACGTCAGGAAGTAAGGGACTATCACAATATTCATGCATCAGCGACCATCAGTCGCGATGACGGAAGTTATGGATTTAGCTTTATTCCGTACGATGCTTCAAGGGAGACGTTTTTTGCAAATGCAGAACGCGAAATTGAACGAGTTCGCCACACTACTGACCTTTTTGCGCCAGTCAATGGCCTTGATGCCGTGCATTACTCCAGTTTGCCTTGGATCCGGTTTACCTCCATCAGTCATGCACGATCATTCCGGACGGGCGACAGTGTACCCAAAATTTCCTTCGGCAAGGCAGAGGAAATCCATGGAAAATGGTTGATGCCCTGTAGCGTGCATGTGCACCATGGACTGGTGGACGGACGAGATGTCGGACAGTATTTTGAGCTTTTTCAAACTTTGCTCCGAGAGGCTGTCTGACTTCGTTTAACTGATCGCTTAGTAAGCCCTGGCGTCATTGTTGGTCATATAATTCATAAATGCCCGGTTGACAACGCGAATACCTCCCGGGGTGGGGTAGTTGCCCGAGAAATACCAGTCGCCATGATTTGCAGGGCAGGCCTTGTGCACATTGTCAATGGTCTGGAAGATGACCTGCACCTTCATCTTGCTCATGTCGATGCCATAGCAGTCAGGGTACCGGATTTGCGGGGCTGAGGAGACGATGATGATTTTTTTCGGCCGAAGTGTGGCGAGGATGCGAATGATGCTGTCCCGCAAAGTGGTGCCCCTGACGATTGAATCGTCGATGAGGACCAGGGTATCCACTTCGTTGCGCACGATGCCGTAGGTCACATCATAGACGTGGGAAACCATGGCATTCCGGGCTGATTTTTCGGCGATAAACGTGCGGAGTTTTTCGTCTTTCACCGCGATTTTTTCTACGCGGATCGTTCGGGATAAGATGGCATTCAAGGATTGGGGTGTCAACATGCCTTTTGTTTGTAAATCCTGTATTTCCTTGCTTTTTACCTCTGTCAGGATTTGTTCCAGGCCTTTGACCATGCCATAAAAAGCAACTTCTGCTGTATTGGGTATGAAGGAGAATACGGTATTTTCCACGTCGTAATCTACTGCCTCCATGATCCTGACAGCGAGCAATTCGCCCAGTTTTTTCCTTTCCAGATAAATATCCCTGTCTGTGCCTCTACTAAAATAAATTCTTTCGAAGCTGCAGGGTGTTACAGGACGCGGATCCTTACAGCTGACTTCACTGACTCTGCCGTCCTTTTTCATGACGAGTGCATTTCCGGGTCCCAGTTCCCTGATATCCTGGTAGCGCACATTGAAACCCGTCTGTATCGCCGGTCTTTCTGCAGTGACGACTGCGACTTCATCATCCACATAATAAAATGCCGGCCGGATGCCGCTGGGGTCACGCAGTACGAAAGCATCACCATGGCCTATGAGTCCTGCCATGACGTATCCCCCGTCAAATTTTCGGCTGGCACGTTGCAGAAGTCTCTGGATGTCAAGATGTTCAGCAATGAGGTGGTTGATTTCCTGGTTGTCGTATCCCTCTGGTTTAAACCAGTTGAACAGTCGCTGGACTTCGTCATCCAGGAAGTGGCCTATTTTTTCGAGGACGGTCACTGTGTCCGACTTCTCTTTGGGGTATTGACCTACAGCCAGTAGTTCGGCAAATAGTTCATCTACATTTGTGAGGTTGAAATTGCCTGCCAGTACTAGGTTTCTGGTAATCCAGTTGTTTTGGCGCAAAAAAGGATGGACCGTTTCAATAGTGTTGGCGCCGTGCGTGCCGTAGCGCAGGTGCCCCAGCAAAAGTTCGCCGGTGTAGGGGATATGTTCTTTCAGCCAGGCAGGATCATTGATCTGGTGTTCCGGCAAATCGGTAAAATGGCTGTAGATTCCTTCAAATAGATCCTTGAGATACTGGGGGCTGTTGCTTCTCTTCCTGCTGATGTATCTTGTGCCGGGATATGAATCCAGCTTGATAGTCACCAAACCTGCACCATCTTGTCCTCGGTTACGCTGTTTTTGCATGAGCAACTGCATTTTTTGCAGGCCGTAAAGGGCAGTACCATATTTTTCATGGTAATAGGAGAGTGGTTTTCTCAACCGAATCAGCGCAAGGCCACACTCGTGCTTAATGGAATCGCTCATGCAGGGTAGAATGTACTTCTGGTTTCAGTGTGCAAAGATAACCAAAACATGGCATACTTACAACGCAAATGAAGGTGAAACTACCTGCTTTTGGGAGGACTTCTCCAAATACTGATTCCTGTAATGCCTTGATGGGATGCTGCATACTCATCGATGGTCTGTAAACTGAGGATCACGCGTCTTGCAGTTTTGGAGGCGTGAAGGAGGTGTATACCTTTCGGACCTGTAGCGGCAATACCTGTGTGCACAAAATCCAGCGTTGGCTTGTCAGAGACAAATCCGATGATATCCCCAGGGTGTATCAGGGAAATATTTTTTTTAATGGATTTGGTTGCAAGATATCTGAGTTGTTGGTTTGACAGCATTATTTCTGCAGCTCTGATTTGTTGGAAGTCAGACTGATGTTTACTTCCTGGATAGGCGGCCGGATGATTTGAAATGTAGGAAACCGGTTTCCGGATTAGTGTACTTTCTGACAAAGGTGTAACCTCAGTCAAAAATGCATTGGATTCAGCCTGCAACAGCCATTCCCAGAAATAGTGGATTCTTGCTCCGTAGCCATGCATGCATCCATCCCGATACCTTAGAAGTGGAAGAATTTCTTCGCAATGGCTATGTAAGTTCTCCGCAAGGAATTGAGCCAGAGTGCTTTCGACTAATGTAAAGCAGTCAAAACCATCCGTACGGTTTATCAGCATGGAGTCATTGCCATGTTCCAGTGACTGGAGCAGGTAGGGCGTATGCAACCAGCGGGCAGCGATGTCAGCCAGATTTTTTTCTTGGAGAGGATGGTTGCTTGCTCGCTGGCTTTGGGCAGAAAAATGGATGAAAAGGCATAAAAAACAGCTAAAAAAGAATTGCATTCTTCAGAAAATTGTATTTTCGGAGTTATAACATAAAATACAGGTTCATCATGCAAAGTAAAATACTTTTTCTTTTATTGTTTGTCACGGCTTCATTGCATGCGCAAAAAGGTCCATTTTCTGATGGCAAGGAAATGGCAGACCTAATTGAAAAGCTGGCAGTCAAATATGAGAATGACGTGATTACCTGGCGGCGTCATCTGCACCAGAACCCTGAGCTTTCCAACCGTGAATTCAAAACAATGGAGTATATCGCCGCAAATCTGAAAGCCATGGACGTGCGCATTGAAACGGGTATGGCGCATACGGGCGTCGTTGCTGTGCTTGAAACAGGCAGACCCGGGCCGGTGATTGGGCTTCGCGCTGACATGGATGCCCTGCCGGTCCGTGAACGCACCAATCTTCCGTTTGCCTCCAAAGTGGAATCGGAGTACCTGGGCCAGAAAGTAGGAGTGATGCACGCCTGTGGCCATGACAGCCATGTGGCCATCCTCATGGGTACTGCGAAGATGCTCCATGATATGAAAGACAAGCTGAACGGAAAGATCGTGTTTGTGTTTCAGCCGGCAGAAGAAGGGGCGCCGGATGGCGAAGAAGGAGGAGCTGCCCTGATGATCAAGCAGGGATTGATCGAAAAATACGGCATCCAGGTCATGTATGGCTTGCATATTTCCAGCGTCACAGAAGTGGGTAAAATCACTTACCGCCCAATGGGTACGATGGCTGCTGCCGATCAATTTAAGATCACTGTCAAAGGAAAGCAAACCCACGGTTCACGACCCTGGTCAGGGGTAGATCCGATCACTGTTTCTGCGCAGATCATTATGGGGTTGCAAACCATTGTGAGCAGACAGTTAGACCTGACAGATGAGGCTGCTGTCATCAGCATAGGCAAAATCACCAGCGGTGTGCGAAATAACATCATCCCGGAAGAAGCAGAGATGATTGGAACAATTCGCACGCTCGATACCGCCATGCAACGGCAGGTCCATGAGCGCATCCGACGCACTGCCGTCTCGATTGCAGAGAGTGCCGGTGCCACCGCCGATGTGATGATTAAAATTGGCTATCCGGTGACTTACAATAACCCGGAACTGACGGCACGCATGCTCCCTTCGCTCGAAAAGGCTGCTGGCGAAGATAATGTCAGGGTAATCAAGGCTATGACAGGCGCAGAAGATTTTTCTTTTTATGCTCAGAAGGTGCCGGGCTTGTTTTTCTTTTTAGGAGGCATGTCCAAAGATGTACATCCGCTGGACGCTACCCAGCATCATACGCCGGATTTTATCATTGACGAGAGCGGATTTACCCTCGGCATGAAAGCACTGGCACAACTGGTGGTGGATACAAAATAAGATTTGATACGAGGGGGATGGAGCTTAGCCAGCATCGTGTGATAGGCCGCTTTGCCGGTGGCAATGGCGGACCGCTGATTCTACTTACAGCCGGTATACACGGCAACGAGCCGGCTGGAATTTACGCTATCAGGAGGTTTTTTGACTTCCTGCACCAACAATCGAGTCAGAACCCGGCTTTCAGCTGGCAAGGTTCCATCGTGGGGCTCTGCGGCAACCTGTCAGCACTGCGTCTGAACGTAAGATATGTGGGTACCGATTTAAACAGAGGATGGCATCGTACCTTAGCAGACTATATCGCTGTGGCAGAGTCTCCACAGGACCTGTCTGTAGAGGAGGCGGAAAGATATCAGCTGGCTGCCGCCATTCTGGAAGAAGTCAGGCTGTCGGCTGCCTCTTCTCTGATTATTCTCGACCTTCATACTACGTCTGCCGGTGGGGCAGTATTTGCGGTTCCCGGTCCGGACTCGCTCGACTTCACGATGGGACTTCAGGCGCCTGTCATCAAAGGATTGCTTGATAATCTGAAAGGTACCTTCCTCGAATTTGTCTGCTCGGCCGACTGGGGTATTCCGGCGCAAGCTGCTGCATTTGAGGGAGGGCAGCATGACGATCCTTCCTCGGTTGACAATTGTGTACAGGCGATTCTGCACTGTTGCAGGTTTGCAGGTGTCAGTCATGCAATAGGTGTCAAGGACAGTGAGGATGCCTATGTTGCGATTTGTCAGCCACTTGAAAAAATGCTCGAAGTGCGTTACCGATACCATGTGGACGATGCTGCAGAGTGGCAAATGCATCCGGGTTTTGTCAATTTCAGTGTAGTGGTTTCCGGTGAAAAACTGGCAACATACCGGGGAGAGGAAGTCATCTGTCCGATGGACGGCTATTTACTTATGCCGCTGTATCAGCGTCAGGGTCACGATGGTTTTTTTATTGTCGGGGGTCTGGCTTCAGGCATTCATTTGTAGGAACAGCGTGATGACTTCTTTGGCTTCCTTTACATCGTGCACTCGTAGGATATTGGCTCCTTTTTGCAAAGCCACCATGTGCAGCGCGGAGGTTCCGTTGAGAGCATGTTCGGCGGTTGTGTGCAGGGGTTTCCAGATCATTGATTTTCTTGAAATTCCCGCGAGCACGGGCAGGTCAAAAATATGGAAGGCTTCCAGTTGTTTGAGAATTGTATAGTTGTCCTGTAGCGTCTTGCCAAATCCAAATCCCGGATCGATAATCAGGTCCCGGACGCCGGCATCTTTTCCTGCCTGTATTCTGTTTGTAAAGTATACGAGAATTTCGTAGGTCACGTCTGTGTAGGAGGGCTTCAGTTGCATGTCTGACGGCAATCCCAGCATATGCATCATGATAAGCGGAATGGCATCCTGTGACACCACCCTGAACATGTTTGGATCATAGGACGCTGCAGAGATGTCATTGATCATGTGCGCTCCGGCTTCCAGTGCAGCACTGGCCACTGTGCTGTGCAGCGTGTCTATGGAGAGAATAGCCTTTGGAAAGTGCTTTGTCAGCAGTTTTATGG
>JAJTEZ010000160.1 GCA_021298335.1 Saprospiraceae bacterium
GATGGATCCTCCCATGCTCGGGTAGGTACAACAAGGCTCAATCAACACATCAACTGTGTCTGAGGTAGCCATACAACCCACATCCTTGGTCACCACAACGTAGTACTTACCTGATTCGGTCGAAGTATCCAGAGCAATCGTCTTTGTAGTGTCACCATTGCTCCACAAATAAGAGTCATAGGCACCGGATGGCGATTCAGATGGCGTAACCCAGGAAGCTGAGTTCTGCAATGTGGCAGATCCACCTTCAGGTGCATCGCTCTCTGCACTACCTCCACCCCCTTCGTCAAACTTGAAGTAAGCAGCCAGATTTGGCGTACCAGCGGGCAGACGGGTGGTAAATGATTCGATGATTTGCTGCGGTGTACGTGCTACTGACCAGAAACGCATTTCATCCAGCTCTGCATTGAGGTATGGATCTGGATATTGTGACTTACCCACATAATTATTGACAGTGACCGGCATTTTGGCTGGTGTCAATGTCATAGAATTGTTGCTTGCCACTTCGACACCGTCCATATACATTTTACCAACCCCGGCAGTTCCATTAATTACGACAGCCACATGCGTCCACTTATTTAGAGGTATTTTTGAAGAAGCATTTAGCCGCTGTTCGCCAGCAATTCCGCCTACTGTGATAGCAAATCGGGGCTTATTGCCAGTTCCACCTGCACTTGGTGTGAAGAAAAAGTTTACTGTAGAGTTATTACCAAAATCCAGAATTCGAGCCCAGTCATCATATGATTTGAGTTTAATCCATGTCTCAAAGGTAAAATCATTGGTTGAAGAAAGTGTATTGGGAACCGATAGGTAACCAGCAGTAGACGAACCTGAACTACCACCTGATAACTTAATATGACTTCCCAACGAAGATGGCTTGATCTCAACTCTGCCTTCGCATTCTGAGTCCGGATCACCCGCTGTCAAATCAGGTGCTGCCAAAGGCGAAATGGCAATATTGAAGCCATTATCGTCACTTACCCAGGCAGTGTCAGTTGCGATAATTCGCAAACGGTATTGGCCTGCCGTCGGGGTATTGGCAGGGATAATACAATTGACCGAGCCTGTTTGGGAAGTGGAAGAAACGGTGCCAATTTCAGTAGGCATGGTAAATAATCCCAGACTATTACTCAATTGCACTTTGAAAATATTACCTGTTTTCATCTTTATGTTGGATGTGTAATCTACTTTGAAATGAGCACCTGCGCAGTATCGTGTTTCCAACTTACTCTTATCCAGCTCCAGTCCTATGGCCACCTTCAATTCATTGGAGACCACAGGAGGACAATTTGCATCATAGGTCACCTCAACTTTATAGGTTCCTGCCGCATAGGTAGAATATTTTTTTGTTGTTGCGCCCGGAATGACCATGCCATTGCGGTACCACTTATATTGCGTGCCATCCAGATCGGTCTCCATATCAGCAAGACCATTTATGATATCCAGTTCCACATCAGGTATAAAACCACCAAAACCTGAAAAATATCCATATCGAGTCCCCCCCATAGTAGACCCATTTATCACCGCCAGGTGAAAAGGAGCTACATTCTTGATAGTTGCACCACTGCCGGCGCCTAATGTACTGGTATTGAGAGATATCGATGCTGACTTCCATACACCGCCTGTGTTGGCTACGGTTGAAAATGAGGAGGCGGTAATGACGGAGGAAGACCCATTAAAGGTAAAAGTACCTTCCTGCCCAGATTTCACCAGGATATTTAAAGTCATAGGCTCCATGCTAGCTCTTGTAACACCCACAGTTGTAGAACCCGTGCATGTGAGAGCAGGTATAACACCTCCACCTGTTTCGCAACCAAAGCCGGATACCTGATAAATTAATGCAGGCTTGTTCGTGGAAATATAATTATTTGACCCCGTATTCACCAATTCATAATAATGGGCGCGATTGATGGTATCTACATTGATTCCGTTTACCATCACTATAGTATTATTCTGCGTCGCGTAAACGTACACGAGGTCCGAAATTGTATTTATGGAAAGCCCACCGGGAAGTGTAATAAACTCCTGCCCAGCTAAAGCCGTCGGAACAAGTTGGTCTCCATTTACATCTCCACATCCTCCAGGAGGCGCTGTGACGTCATTAGCCATAGTGATAACTACCTTTTTGGTTGATGTGACAGTAGTACCTCCCACGTGATCCGGCCCAAGATGGGAAGAAGCTCTTGCCACGTAAACCTGGCCTTTGTTAAGTGTTTTGGTAAAGGATCCAGTAATTTTTGTATGCCCGACCAAATCTACAGAGGGTGTCACTGTAATCAAAGTATTATCTTCAGTCGCCACTACATAAAAGGCACTTTTATCTGAACTATAACTATCCCACTTCTTTTGTGATGGAATGATAAAGTCTGTACCCAGAGCATTATCTCCTTTTAATGCAAAGATATCAGGATTGCTAGCAAATGAAGGTTCGTAATATGCCAAAATTTTATTTGTGGATGTCACCAGTATTCCCTGATTAGTAACTATATCGGCACCCTCATTTTCTACCATTGCCAAACGATCTGTCAGGTCGAATGTGTAATTTGAAAAAGCAGTTACGTTTTGTACGATAGGAGTAAACGCAGAATTTGAAGGTTGAGAAATGGTAACTGTTGCATTTTTGTTTAAGGCTGTAACCCTTAAATAAATTGGTTCATCATATACTGAAATCAAATCAGGTGCTGCAAACCAAAACATGGTATCCGTCTGAGCTGAAAGTTTATGTAAACTCGATATTAATAAAATGCATGCAAACACTGCACACCGAAAAATCTTCCGTTTCATGGTTCTATGATTTTAGATTGGTAAATAACCTACCACTTCAAGCTTATGGTAGAAATCACGTCAAAAGTACTATGCCCTTGAGGCCCCCTACTCTTAATACCCGTATTTCAACACTCCCAATTTTCATATACGTTCGACATCGACGCCATGAAACTCTTAAAATCAGTTTATTTACTCCTATTTTCAATATCGATCCAACTTATAATATTGATATTCAATATATTATAAAAATAAATTCGATTAATGAGGTTTGTCATTCAATGCTTGACGCACTAAAAAAAAAGAAAAATAACTACATTTGAATACAATTCATCCGTCACATCAAAACACCCAGTGCTTGGTAAATTTCACTTTTCCATCTTTTAGGCAATACAACAGGAACTTATTGCTAATGGCTCTTAGTTGTCTCTTATCTTTTCCATCAATTGACTCGCTTGGTCAGGAAGTCAGGGACCAATCTCTGGAAAATCTGCTTCAGACTCACGCATACAGGCAGCTCATATTATCCCTGGAAAAACAACTCAACTCACACGTAGCACCGTTAGATGTCCAAAAGGAAGCATATTATCTGTGTCTGCTCAGTGAAGCACATTATAAGCTGGGAGACTTAAACAAATCCAAAAGTTCGCTGCAAAGGGCTTTGAAATTTGTTCCCCAGATGGAAGATTCGATACTTCATTACCGTATCTTCCTGAATCAGGCAAACATACTTAATGCAGAAGGGAAGTTTTCAGAACTACACAACTTTTTAACCCCTGCATTCCAATACGCTTCAAAGCATCAACATGCACGTTTACTGCATGATTGTTACCTCATCCTGGGTGGCCTGTCTCTTCAAAACAACAAGCCCGATGAAGCCCTAATCTTGTATCAAAAAGCGCATAACTTATCTTTGACGAATCACTGGACGCATTTACTTTATGTAGACGAAATGCAAATGGCCCTTGCCTATTGTTTTTTGCAGCAAACTGATAGCGCAAAAATACTCCTCGACAAAGCAATCGCTGCATCCATTGCGCAAAAAGACTCAGCCATCCTGGCAACCTCCTATAATATTCTTGGGTATTATTACCTGATAAAAAACGATCAAAAAGCGTGGAGAGGAAATATTTTGACTTCACTGAAAATTGCAGAAGCAATTCAACATCCCGCCATCACAGCCTTGGGCTATAGCCAACTGGTCGAATACTGCCTTGCAGAAAAAAAGTTTGATGAGGCCATCCAATTGGGGCAAAAGGCCTATCAATCCATCCCAAAAGAAACCAAGCCCTTATTCCACGTTCATGTAGATAGCCTGATGTATGAGGCATACAAAGGAAAGGAAGATACAAAATCTGCTCTGAAATACTTCGAAAACTACTTTAGGGGGCGTACAGCTATCCTTTCGATAAACCAGGCAGAGAAACTCGAGGAAATCAAATCAAGCTTCGAGATCAAAGAGAAAAACCTTCAACTACAGAATCAGGCACTCGAACTGGAAAATTCTAAAAAGAGAAGCATTATACTTTTTATATCCAATGGAGTGCTTTTACTGCTGTTGGTCGGCAGGTACTTTTTTAAAAGAAACAAGCAAGTATTGCAAAATACGCTATACAAAAAGGAAAAAATGACCGGATTACTACTGCAGAAGGAAAAAATCATCGCCCAATATACAGGAGAGAAGCCAGAGAGTGCGCAAGTATTTGTAGCTGATGCCAATTTCGATTCCCACACTTCGGAACTCTTCACAGAAGATAAAAAAGAACTGTACAACCAAATGATACAGGCCATTGAAGACCAGAAATTATACCTGAATGCAAATCTTGATGTCAATCTGGTGGTGACCACTCTCGGCACAAATAAAACATACCTTTACAAAGCCATCAGTCAGCATGCCAAGAGCAACTTCCGCATGATTATCAACCGCTATCGGGTGGAAGAAGCTAAACGGCTGCTCGAACGCCTGGTGTTGCAAAATTCAAATGACAATATTGAGCACATCTATGTCGAAGCGGGTTTCAATTCACCCAGTTCTTATTACCGCATTTTTCGTAATTTGACCGGTCTGACACCGCGGGAATACATGCAGGAATACGCGCGGGATATACAACCATAGGGGATACTAAATATTACCATGGAAAACAAACGTGGAAACTCCCTCCTTTAACAAAATTTTTTCCAACTGAATCAGGGCAACATAACTTAGTTAAAACAAAAACGGCGCGGTTTTCACCGCGCCGTTTTTATTTTAATACGTCACCACAATCACTCCAAAGGGAGGGGATTCGATGCATCCATTGGCATCTGCTGTGCGGAACTGGTACACCCCATCCGGCAGGTCTTCCAACACCAGCGGATTGTCCATGCCGGTCAACGTGCCGTTTACAGGGCCGGTTTGCTCCAGTGTCCAGTTGGCCATAGGCAATCCTCTGATGGTCAGCGTACAGCCTTCCGGTGGATTGCACGTAGGTTGTACGAGGCTTTCGATGACCAGGTACCTGTCGGTATTCGGGACTACCGTCATTTTTACAGCGTTGGAACTGGCGGCGCCGCTCCAGTCCTCTTTACAATCGACTTTGGCTAGGCGTCTGTACCAGGTGGTCTGGTTTAACACGGGTGGCTGGTATTCCAGACCCGTAGCCCCGGGTATGTCTGTGTAATCAGATGACAGTCCTGTTGTGGAGTATTGCCACTTGTATTCCAAAATACCTGTCTGGCCACTGGCAGTGTCTATGCTTACGATTTTGGCAGGCTTCA
>JAJTEZ010000161.1 GCA_021298335.1 Saprospiraceae bacterium
ACAGGCGAAGCCACAGCATAGGCAGCCGCTTCGCCTGTCTGGGTTGTTTTTACAGGTGAATGACTTCGTCGTATGCGGCCGCCGTAGCTTCCATGACCGCCTCACTCATGGTGGGGGGGGGGTGGACAGCCTTCAGGATCTCCATGCCGGTGCTTTCCAGCTTCTTGGCGAGGACCAGCTCGGCAATCATCTCCGTGACATTGGCGCCAATCATGTGGGCGCCAAGCAATTCGCCGTATTTGGCGTCGTAAATGACTTTGACAAAACCGTCTTTTGCCCCCGACGCACTAGCCTTACCTGACGCCGAAAATGGAAATTTGCCGATTTTTAGTTCGTAGCCGGCTTCTTTGGCCTGCGCTTCCGTCATACCCACGCTCGACACCTCCGGCCAGCAATACGTACAGGACGGAATGTTGGAATAATCGAGGGGCTCAGGGTGGTGGCCGGCGATTTTCTCCACGCAGACGATGCCCTCAGCACTGGCTACGTGTGCGAGCGCCTGCGTAGGGATCACATCGCCGATAGCGTAGATGCCCGGCACATTGGTCTGGCAGTAGCCATCTACCTTGATCATCCCTCTGTCTGTTTCAATGCCCAGCGCTTCCAGTCCGATATCTTCGGTATTCGGGCTTACACCGGCTGCTGAAAGAACCACGTCGCACTCAATCACTTGCGTGGTGTTGTCTTTTCTGTTTTTGATAGTCACCTTACACTGTGGCCCCGAGATATCTACATTCTCCACGGCACTGTTGGCCAAGATGTTCATGCCCGCTTTTTTGTAGATTTTGCCCAGTTCTCGCGAGATGTCTACATCTTCTCTTGGCAGCAGGCCCTGCTCCATAAATTCGACGACGGTTACTTCCGTGCCGATAGAGTGGTAGAAATACGCAAATTCCACGCCGATAGCTCCGGCGCCGACAACGACCAGCTTTTTTGGTTGGACGGGCAAGGTCATTGCCTCGCGGTATCCGATGATAAGGATCGTAATTTTATTTTTTTTCATCAGAAAATTGACCCCTTTCGACATGCCGTCTGCCACTGACCGGCTGCGCGAAATCATTTTGGGGAAGTCGGCATCCGGACTACCAATCTTGATGCCGTATTCTTCTGCGTGGTTGATGTAATTGAATACCTGGGCACTTTTGAGCAACGCCTTTGTGGGAATGCATCCCCAGTTGAGACACACACCTCCGAGGCTTTCCTTTTCAACGACCGCTACTTTTTTACCCAGTTGTGAGGCACGGATTGCTGCCACATAGCCGCCGGGACCGCTGCCGATGATGATGATATCAAATTGCATAATGATCTTTTTTTTGCGCTGCAAAGATAAAAAATTTTGATGGAAGACGCGTGTTATGTTGTCATTCGAATGTCCTTCCTCTAATTTTTTGCCTTTCCACGAACCGAAAAAATTGTTGTTTCGCCAGAATTCGGTTGCCGTTCAGATAAAATGTGTATTTTTGTCAAAACAATCTTTCTTAAACTCCTAAAGCAACACGGACATGAGATTCTTTCTTAGCGGTATTTTTCTGATGATGTGTCTTTCTGTTTTTTCTCAAAACAAAGAGACTACACCGGTGAAAACAAAACAGATCGAACCATTTTTCATCACCATCGACATGGCTAAAGCCAAAGATATTGTGGCAAATAAAAAGGATGTCGTCCTACTGGATGTGCGTACACCCGAAGAGATTGCACAGGGAAAAATCGATAAGGCTGTAGAGCTCGATATCAAAGATCCTGCCTTCAGAGACAAACTCAATGCCCTCGACAAAACAAAACAATACATGGTGTATTGCTATGCAGGCGGAAGAAGTGCCACAGCCATGAAAACGATGAAAGAGCTGGGTTTCAAGCAAGTGTACAATTTTGATGGCGGCTACAAAGCCTGGTCTTCCGGACAGTAAAGTATCATCCTGAGTCTTGTGTAACATTTGTTACGCACCGTATGGGTCGTTCTGCCTACTTTTGCATTTTATCATAAAATCATAGAAGTATGAAATCGACATGAGTAAAATAATCATTTACACACAAAAGGTAATGATTATTTTACTCATCAGAGATTCCATATAGCCTTGATAATCAGTCACTCAGAGAGTGATTAACTTAAAATAAACATATGAAATGCGCATGAGGCAACCACACAAAACACCATGATTATTTCTCATAAGCATTCCATATGACCTTGATAACCAGTCACTCAGAGAGTGATTAACTTAAAATAAACATATGAAGTACGCTTTTTTGTTTTTGATCGGAAGCCTGAGTATCGTGTCCTGTAAACAACAAGCATTGGAAAATGCGGGAGGAGCAGCAGCCGATACAAGTCTCGATACGGTTTTTGAAGATATAGATATCACCAAAGCCAAAGAACTGATGGAAAAACAGCCATCATTGGTGCTGGTAGATGTGCGCACTCCGGAGGAAATCGCTGCCGGCAAAATTGGTAATGCGCTCGAAATTGACTATTCTGCTCCTGATTTTGCACAAAAAATTTCCGAACTGGACAAAAATACACCCTATCTCGTGTATTGCGCAGCCGGTGGACGAAGCAAAAGTGCTATGGAACAAATGAAGCAAAGTGGCTTCACTCATGTGTACAACCTCACGGACGGATACAACGGTTGGGCACAATCCGGTCAAACCAGGTAATCATTCGTCCCTTTTTTTTTGACATTATTTTTCTCTGATCAGTTCTGAAAATCATGCAGGATATACTCAACACCTTTATCAATAGCTATGGAAGTTATGCCTCCTATCTTTGGGGCGAAATCACGCATCCGTCGCTACACAATTATTTTTACTGGCTATTGATTGTGTCTGCCTTTTTCTTTCTCCTGGAATGGCTGAAGCCCTGGAGAGAAGGGCAGGCTTTGTTTCGGAAGGATTTCTGGCTCGACTTTTTTTACATGTTTTTTAATTTTTTCCTGTTTTCACTGGTCATATACAATGCAGCTTCCAATGTGGTGGTCATGTTGCTCAACGATGGCATCATCGCATTGACCGGTTTTGATCTGCAGGCATCAAATCCGCTGCGCACACTGCCCATGTGGTCGATCCTGTTGGTAGGTTTTGTCGTGCGCGATTTTGTACAGTGGTGGGTTCACAGATTGCTGCATCGCGTTTCGTGGCTATGGCAGTTTCACAAAGTCCACCATTCTGTGGAGGAGATGGGATTTGCCGCACATCTCCGCTATCACTGGATGGAAAATGTAGTGTACCGTACTTTCGAATACCTGCCGCTGGCCCTGCTGGGAATTGGTTTGTATGACTTTTTTATCATTCATATTTTTACGCTGGCCGTTGGTCATTACAACCATTCCAACTTTCACGTCTCAGGCAGAGTATCGGGCGCATTCTTCTCCTTGCTGCTTGGTCTAGCGATGGCAGGCGGACTCGCTGATATCACACTTTTACAGGGAGAAACCTGGTTTGTCAAGGCAGCCTTTGTGGCAGGATGTACTTTTGCAGGTGCATTTTTGCTGGGTCCGTTCATGAAAAAAATCTTTAACAGCCCTGAAATGCATATCTGGCACCACGCCTATGAACTGCCAAAGGGAAGAGAATATGGTATCAACTTTGGCATCACGCTGGCCATCTGGGATTATCTGTTTGGAACAGCTGCAATTCCGCATGATGGCAAAGAAATCCGACTGGGCTTTCCGGGAGATGAAACGTTTCCCCATGATTTTAAGGGTCAGGCAGTTTTCGGTCTATCCTCCGGTAAAGAATAAAATCTCTAACG
Organism: Saprospiraceae bacterium; assembly: GCA_021298335.1. Lineage (GTDB taxonomy): Bacteria > Bacteroidota > Bacteroidia > Chitinophagales > Saprospiraceae > OLB9. The sequence continues at coordinate 3,746 of JAJTEZ010000161.1, forward strand.
TATCCATTATTCTTCAAACAGATCTTCCAGCTGCCCTGTTTTTGCCATTTTAATAAAACAACGGGCTGCAGCAATGATGTCGGCCCGTGCATTGCCGGCGGGTTTGTAAGACTGGCCGAAACAGGCAGCATGCAATTCCGGCAATCCGGGATATTTGTAGCCCCCGCCTTTGGCTGGAATTTTACAGTAGTACGTTCCTTCTTCCATCAGGCAGTGCCTCTTTTTGGAGAAAAAACTGATGCTTTTTTTCGCTCTCACATATTCAGCACCAAGCAGGTTTTCATTGTAGTTCAGGTTGTGTGCAAAGATGTAGACAGCCTTTTCTGCAGTCGCTGAAAATTTTTCCAGCACCTCATGAATGGGTATGCTCTTTTTGCGAATATCTTCCTGGTCAATGTGCCCTTTTTCCATCGATTTCTCATCCCAGGTGACACCTTCTATTGATGGAATGCAGTCGAAGTCTTCCAATGGCTTGTAATCTGGCCCCAAAAGCATCCAGCTGATGTGCATCAGGCGGGGCCAAGACTCTGTTTCTGTAAAATTCGCTTTATAATTGGTATATCCTGCCGCTGCAGAACAATCAAAGATCAGATACATACTGTGAAAGTTGTTGTTTGAATTCGTTTGCCATAGCTTCCGCAAGGCCAAAAGACGTAGAGTATGATAGCGACTTTCTTACCTGCAAACCACGATGATAGACGTGCAAGTGAAAATATCCACGCTGATCAGTCATGCAGTAGGCTGCAACATCAGCACGTTCTTCGGGTGCCAAACACGCAAAAAATGTTCTTTCTATATTGGTGCACAGCGCGATGTCCGGCTGATGCAAGCCTTTTAGTAGCTGACGCGTGGCTTGTTCGTCAGATCGGCAAAGCAATGCTACAACACCCCTTCCCGGAGGTGGGATCAATTCTTTTGGATGAAGAGGTTTGAACAGAAGATTGCCGCTTGCAGTGAGTTCCTGTGAGCATGTCGCCGAGGGGACCAGAGCACCTAAAAATGTCCCTTCCTCAACCATAGCCAGCATTTGCTGGCCGGTTTCAGGCACAATACTGACTGTTATTTCAGGCGCCAGAGCCGACAACTGGCTCGCCTGGGTGCTTGTATTGACTGAGATACAGGCACCTCGCTGCACAGACAAAGGCATGCCGTCACACCTGAAAGTATCGTGGATGACCAGCAGGTCGCTGGCCCGCCTGGGACCGCGAAGGGCAACAATACTCCATCCTTCCGAACCTGTTTTCAACGGTATCATGGACAAATCGGCCATTATAATGGAAAATTTGTCAAGTAGGATCTCAATTTCTGCGGCGTTCAAAACTGAATCGATGCCCGCCTCCCAGTCAAAGTCTACAGAAAAATGGTCGTTCAGCAGCGGAAGATTGGCAAAAGACAGAAATTTTGGAGCGATCGCAAGGGGTTTGGACATTCGCGTTTGCATATTTACTCACTCAAGTAACGGAAGGAAAAGGTTATTGTTTACAGAGTCTGACCACTGCTTTCAATACCAAAATCTTGTGGGCAATCAATTGCTTTTCGACATCTGACTTTTTTCTTTTGATACAGCAACTGCCAAAATCGCGGAAATTCGTACATTTGCGGCATGCAAATACGCTTAGGTCAAATCGCTGAAATGCTTGGGGCTTCTGTAGACGGAAGTCCTGATGTGATGATTTATGGCGCGAGCAAAATTGAAGAAGGAAAAGCAGGCACCATCACGTTTTTGGCAAACCCTAAATACACGCACTTTATTTATGATACCCTGGCCGCTGCTGTGATTGTAGATCGGGGCTTCAAGCCTGAGAATCCGTTGCAGGCATCTCTCCTTCGGGTGGATAATGTGTATATGGCTCTCTCAGTTTTGATGGCTCAGTTTCAGGACAAACTCTCCATCGCAGAGGGTATTTCTCCGGATGCCAGGATTGATCCGTCGGCAGTTATCGGAGAGGAAAGCTCAGTTGATGCACAGGTCATCATCCAAAAAGGTGTCGTCATTGGCAAACATGTCAAGGTCTACGGGCAGGTATTCATCGGGAATGACTGCGAGATAGGTGATCACACTATCTTGTTTCCAGGTGTAAAATTATACCACCGCTGCAAGATCGGAGCAAGGTGTATTATACACGCCAATGCTGTGCTGGGAAGTGATGGGTTTGGTTTCGCCAAAGATGCATCAGGCAACTTCCAAAAAATACCCCAGACGGGAAATGTGGTGGTGGAGGATGATGTAGAAATCGGAGCCAATACCGTCATCGACAGAGCTTCTTTAGGGTCTACCGTGATAGAGGCGGGAGCAAAACTGGACAATCTGATTCAGATCGCCCACAATGTGCAGATCGGCAGGCGCACAGCCATTGCCGCGCAGACAGGGGTGGCAGGGAGTACTCGGGTCGGAGCCGACTGCATGATCGGCGGACAGACCGGAATTGTGGGCCACCTCACACTCGCAGACAAGCTGCAGATCCAGGCACAATCGGGCATTGCCGCATCCATTCAGGAGGAGGGCAGTAAATGGTATGGCACGCCGGC
>JAJTEZ010000004.1 GCA_021298335.1 Saprospiraceae bacterium
TCCCCCAGTAATGCGCCGCCCGTTTTTCGTTTCGACGGATCTACGGAAAGTATTGCCATGGTTTTTTGAGGAAAGTCTAGTAAAAACCGGCGAACAAGTTCGTCAACCATGCTTGACTTTCCTGCACCACCAGTTCCGGTAATGCCTAGCACAGGGACAGTCTTTTTCCATTTTTCGAGGTCATTGCTGAGATTTGGATGCTTTTCCGGAAAGTTTTCCAGGCAGGAGATCAGTCTTCCAATCGTGTGTTTTTCTGAGTGGGAGAATCTTTCGGAAATCTCGGGCAAAGATTCTCCTACAGGAAAGTCGCACTGGCGAAGTACATCATTGATCATGCCCTGCAGGCCCATTTGTCTGCCATCATCGGGAGAATAGATGCGCGCAATTCCGTAAGCGTGCAATTCTTCAATTTCGGTGGGAAGGATGGTGCCACCGCCACCTCCAAAAATCTGGATATGACTACACCCACGGACGTTTAGTAAGTCAAAGATATAGGTGAAAAACTCATTGTGACCACCCTGATACGACGTGATGGCAATGCCCTGCACATCTTCCTGAATGGCAGTTTCCACAATTTCGGCGGCAGAGCGATTGTGGCCGAGATGAATGATTTCAGCTCCTGAACGCTGCATGATACGCCTCATGATGTTGATGGCAGCATCGTGGCCGTCAAACAGGGAGGCTGCAGTGACAAGTCTGATTTTGTTTTTTGGGATGTAAACAGCTTCTTCTTGCATGTTAAGTGGGTTTCAGTATGGATTAGGTGATGCAAAAATACAAAATAACGCATTGAATACAGCTGCTGCAAACAAACCACACAGGGAAAAGGTGTAAAGTCCGGATCAAAAGGAGCAACTTGCACTCAGTCCTAGATACTGAGCAACTGCTGCATGTGATTTGAGGTAAAGACCTATAGAGGGAATCGGTTTTTTTTGATCAGAAAGTAAGTTGTATTGCAAGCCAACTTTTAGGTAGAATGGAGAAGAAATGATGCTTTCTGCCGGCAGATGCAGGTAACCGCCTATGATTGTGCGCATAGACAACTGTCCAAAATTGAATGACATACCCGTGAACACAGCGGATCTTGAAGCTTTTCGTATGGAGGTTTTTCTGTCTTCAAAGTCGAGGTAGTAAAACTGGAAGGTACTTTGGTTGAATTCGAACTCTCCCCCCAAGAGAAGGTGTATAAAAGTGTTGTTTCGGTAGCTGACGGCACCGGAATAAAAATACGTTTTGTATGGGGGCCCACCTTCAAAGCTATATTCTGTGAATCCGAGGCCAAGAAGGACTTCGCCGCCCCACTTCCTCTTCAGCTCAGGTCTGGTGATTGAATCGTTGGCCAACACCGCATCAATATCTGACATTTTTCCGGATGATTCAGAAGATGGACGGACCGGAAACGAATAATTTAAGGCTAAACCCACCTGGTTGATGCCTTTGTTGGGTAGTTTGACGTGGCCATTGGAAAGATGTGTAAGGGCGACACCTAGCTTCCAGGGTGATAGCATACCAGTTTTGATGCCCACCTGTAGCCGAAACTGGGTAATGTTATTCCATTGCAGGCTCAAGGCATTATTTTGTGGGTTTGTAAGCACATCATATCGCCGGTTGGTCCAGGCAATGCCGCTGCCAATATCAAGATTGCAGCTGAATATTTTAGGAGAAGGTAATGATAGACGGAGGGAGGGAAACATTCCCAAGCCAAAACCCAGTATTTTTGGATTGCCAAAATCTCCAAAAAACAGGTTTGCACCAAACGAAGGATGTTTCCAATACGTCTGCCAAGGATACTTACCCGAGGAGCGGAGGAGTAAGGTTGCCTGCAGAGATAGTCCTGCTTCCGGCGCAGGAAAGAGTAATTCCGGTGAATGTTTGATGACTTTCCCGATTCCGGCAGACAATTCAAGGGTTGTCGGTCGGTTATTTCTTGTGATTTGTGCACCGGCAAGCCAATGTATTAGCATGAGTGCACAACACCAGCCGGCTTTCAGGAAAGGTGTTTTTCTATCCATGACTGAACGACGGAAACGGCTTGATTCAGATCTGTATGCATGAGCCTGTCTTTTTCAAGGGGCTCTATTTTTTTTCTGATCAGATCCACCATGTTTTCAACGGAGTTGCTGCATTTTGCAGGCCTTCGGAATTCCAAGGCCTGTGCAGCCGTAAGCCATTCGATGGCCAGCAAAATCTTGAGGTTTTCGAGTACTTTCAGCGCTTTGGTTGCCGCATTTGCTGCCATGCTGACGTGATCTTCCTGTCCTTTGCTGGAAACGATTGAGTCGACTGATGCCGGCGTGCAGTATTGCTTATTTTGGCTCACCACAGAAGCCGCAGTGTATTGAGCGATCATAAATCCGGAGTTTAGTCCGGCTTCTTTTGTGAGGTAAGATGGCAGTCCTCTATCTCCATTGATCAGTTGATAGACGCGTCTCTCAGAGATGTTGCCCAGTTCTGCCAGAGCGATGGCGGCATAGTCAAGAATCAAAGCCAGTGGTTGTGCGTGGAAGTTTCCTCCGCTCAGCACCAGGTCGTTTTCATGAAATACGAGTGGATTGTCTGTGACTGAATTGATTTCTGTTTGTATGACTTCTGCCGCATGGTTTAGAGCATGGAGGCTGGCGCCATGCACCTGAGGAACACAACGGAAAGAGTAAGGGTCCTGCACGCTGTTTTTAGGGTAGGAGCGCATTTCGCTGTTTTGCAGGAGCTCCATGATTTCCGCAGCTACCAATGCCTGTGTAGCGTGTGGTCTGACCTGATGTATCAGGGCGTTTAATGGGGCAGTATCACAATTGTACGCCTCCATGGACAAAGCAGCCAGTTGGTTTGCGAGATGCAACAGAGCCAGTCCTTCGGATACTATAACACAAGCATAAGCCAGAGAGAACTGGGTTCCGTTTAACAGGGCCAGACCCTCCTTGGACTCCAGCCTGGCCGGAAAAAGGTTTGAGCCAGGGGAGCGAGGTCGCCAGATGCACCAAGGGAACCAAGCTGATAAATGATTGGCAGTATTCCGTGATTGTAGTGAAGGCACAATTGCTGAATCAATTCGGACCTGACACCTGAGTATCCAAATGACAGGTTGATCGTTTTCAGAATCTGCATAGCCCGAACAATGGTCGCGGGTACAGGCTCACCCATGCCACAGGCATGAGACAACACAAGGTTTTCCTGCAGTTGGTGCAGGTGCTCGTCGGAAATCCGAACATTGCACAGAGAACCAAATCCTGTATTTATGCCGTAAATGACCGCATTCGGGTCTTCCATTTTTTTTTCGAGGTAGGATCTGTTTTTTTCGACACGTCCAAGGACCTCTTCACTGATTTCAACCGGGAGATGGTTTTTGGCTGCAGAATATATGTCTTTTGCCCGCAATAATGTTCCGTCGATGATTAATTTTTGCATTCCCCTTCTTTGCTTGTGGCTACTCTAAGAAAGGCCAAAAGTATCAAATTTTAATGCGATGGAAAAAGACAAGGGAAAATACCTTTTATAATCGGGTAAATCCAGACAAAATTCCCGCCGCCACAACAGCCAGGAGCTGGGAATCACCACTACATTGGGGTTAAAATATCGTTAAGATGCCAAGGCATAAAACGGTTCAAAAATTAATATAAAAAACACAAAATCAATTAATTATAAATAAATTATGTCATTCGTAATCAAAGTTTGTGGAAAATTATTTTTAAACAAAGAATACGGCGACCCCGGAAAACCAATAAAATTGTATTTTTGACCGTTTTTAAAGGAAAAAACATGACACGATTCATTTTTACAATTTTCTTGTTGCTGGGCATGGGTTTGTTGATCTCTGATGCTTCAGCACAAAAGGTGGCTGTAGTAGACATCAACGAGGTGCTTTCCTCGATGGAAGATTATCAGGCAGCCCAGACTGAGCTCGATAGAGTGGCGGCGGAATGGCGACAGCAGATTGCTCAGGAGTTTGACAAAATCAAGAGCATGTACAATAAGTTTCAGGCGGAGCAGGTATTGCTGAGTCCTGAAGACAAGGCAAAGAAAGAAGACGAAATCATTAAAAAGGAAACTGAGGTCAGGGAGATGCAAAAGGCTAAATTCGGACCGGAAGGTGCTTTATTTAAGAAACGGCAGGAAATGGTGGCTCCAATCCAGGATAAGGTGTTTGCAGCCATTGAAGCTTATGCGTCAGAAAAGGGTATTGATATCATCTTTGACAAAGGGGGGGCAACAGGTTTGTTGTTCACCAATGCTGAGTATGACAAAACGTCAGACCTAAAAAAACGATTAAATATTAAATAAGTCAAAACAAAACCAGAATACATGAACATCAAGGGATTATTCGCAATACTCTTCGTTACTTTTGGAATTACGGGGTTAACTGCCCAAAAAATGGGATATGTCAACAAGCAGGAGATATTTACTGCGTTGCCGGAATATAAACAGGCAAGTTCGGACATTGAGGTAATGAATGCCATGTTTCAGAAGAAGGGAGAGGAAATGGTCAAGGACCTGCAGACCAAGTACCAGGCATTGCAGCAGAAGCAGAGTAGTGGTGAACTTGCCCCGATAGAACTGGAGAAGCAAGCAGCTGCATTGAAGGAAGAAGAGGCAAAGCTCCAGGAATTTGACAAATCCAGTCAGCAAAAAATCTATGAAAAGAGCCAGGAATTGCTAAAGCCAATTGAAGAAAAGTTTTCCAAAGCCATTAAGGATGTTGCTTCGGAGAATGGCTTTACTTACATTTTTGAGTCGGGAGCAGGTCTTGTCTTATACGCAGATCCAGGGGCCGATGTGACGGCTCTCGTGAAGGCGAAACTGGGTATTACGCAATAACAGTTTCCCAGCCATGAAGAAGAGTCCGTACCAGCCCATTGGCATTTTTGACAGTGGCATCGGCGGGCTGACTGTAGCCAATGCGATACACAAGGCATTGCCTCAGGAGCGACTGATTTATTTTGGGGATACGGTACATCTTCCTTATGGGGATAAGTCTGCAGACGCTATTCGCTATTACAGTCTACGCATCAGTAAGTTTTTGCTTGAGCAGGATTGCAAGATGATTATCATTGCCTGCAATTCGGCATCATCTGCAGCTTATGATATGCTGCTGGATTTTTTTGAAGGGAAGGCATTATTTGTGAATGTTGTCGATCCTTTGGTCAACGAGGTGGTTGCGCGGGGATTTGAGAAAGTGGGCGTCATAGCCACCAAGGCAACTATTCATTCCGGTATTTACAGGAATAAAATCAAGGCCCTGAATCAAAAAGTCAGGGTTTCACAACTCGCTACTCCTTTGCTGGCTCCGATGATTGAGGAAGGTTTTTTTTCGGGAGACATTAGTAAAAGTGTTATTGAGACATATTTGAAGCACCCGGACTTGCAGGATATAGACGCCTTGCTGTTGGCGTGTACGCACTACCCGTTGATTCGGCAGGAGATCAATGACTTTTACAATGGAAAAGTTGCCATTCTTGATTCTACAGATGTAGTTCGTGATGAAGTGTTGCGGCTTCTTGAACAGGAAGAGCTGTTGAGTCCTAAAAGGATGACTTCTGATGCTTTTTACGTCTCTGATTACACGACGTCATTTGAAGAGACGGCCAAAACTTTTTATGGGGAGGATATCAGGTTGGAGGCCATGCACATCTGGATATAATATTTCGCTCAGGCAATTTTTTCGACAATTTTAAACGTCGTATCTACGTCTCCCATTGTATAAAAATGCAAGCAGGGTACGCCTTCCTTTTTCAATTCCAGGCACTGCTGGACACACCATTCGATTCCTATCTGCTTTGTGTGTTTATCATCAGCAGCGTGAATTTCCTGCACTAGCTGTTCAGGAAAATTTATAAAAAACTTCCGTGGTATGGAGTTCAGCTGATATTTTCTGGTGACAGGTTTTAGTCCGGGAACTATAGGAACGTTGATCCCTTCTTTCTTACAAGCATCCCGGAACCTAAAAAAGTGCTGGTTGTCAAAAAACATTTGAGTCACGATATAGCTGGCCCCGGCGTCAATTTTTTCCTTCAGGTAGGCAATGTCCATGGCAAAATTGGGTGATTCAAAATGTTTTTCAGGATAGCCTGCCACGCCGATACAAAAGTCGGTCGGGGTGCCATTTTCAATATTTGAATCGAGGTACATGCCTTGATTCATTTCATGGATTTGTCTGACCAGGTCTACAGCATATTTATGTCCGCTTGGTTCGGGAATAAATTTATCTTCAAACTGCCGGGCGTCACCCCGAAGGGCAAGGACGTTATTAATACCCAAAAAATGGAGGTCTATCAGTGCATTTTCTGTTTCTTCAACACTAAAGCCGCCGCAGATTAAATGTGGTATGGCGTCGATGCCGTACCGATGCATGATCGAGGCACAAATACCAACAGTACCGGGTCTTTTGCGAATGGATGTCTTTTCGTAGTAGCCACTGGCTCTTTTATTGTAGACAAATTCTTCCCGGTGGTATGTGACATCGATAAATGGGGGCTTAAATTCCATTAAGGGGTCGAGGGTATTGAAAATATCACCCATACTTCCCCCTTTCAGTGGCGGCAGTACTTCAAATGAAACGAGAGTCTGCTGCTCTGCCTTTTCGAAATAATCGATTATCTTCACTTATCTTTCTTTTTAAAATCACCGCGTCTCCAGGCATCAACAAATTTCTTCCAGGCTAGCGGATTGAAAATATTTTGGGGTTTCATCTGGCCTGTGTACACGTAGTCAGTGGCCTGTTGTTTGATCACAATACTAGAGGTTTCGCGTCCGTCGACCGGTACAGAATATCTGATTTCCTTCATTTTTTCTTCCGCCAGGTTGGCCTGTGCATTTTCTCTCAGTTCGCTGGAAATATCGATAGCCAGGAACTCTTGCTTGAAATGTTCTCGACTGGGCCAGGGCATGATGATGGCTTCCGGCAGAAGGATATTATCTTCTGTCATAATCTGAATCCATTTATATTGTGCGGAATGAAGTGTGTCGGGCAACTTGATTTCTACAGTTTTGTAACCAATCTGAGAAAACACAATCGTTTCACCTGCCAAGGCGACAAATGAAAAGAAGCCGTCGAAATCAGCGGCAGCACCACGGCTTGTGCCTTTTACAGCTACATTGGTGTATGGGAGTGGTGCCGGATTTCCCTGTTTATCTTCATAAAACACCATACCTGAAAACTGAATCACCTGCACAGGCTCAGGAGTCTTCTGGGCCAATAACTGAGGGGCGGTACATGCCACCAACAAAGTAACAACAAAGACCCTGAATATCATTTGATTGACGTTTGGATTGTCAAAGTTATGAAAATCAACCCAAATTTGCACAACAGATTAAAAACCGCACACTTTTTAACAACGTTTTAACGCCTTGTTGTGCTTGTTAAACCAGATATGTCATGGTTTCTATATCGCCTCAGCACTAGTTCTTTTGGATTGCCAGGCTATGAGCGACAACCTCCGACATATTTCTGACGTAGGTAAATGACAAGCCTTTTACATACGCCGCCGGTATTTGTTCCACATGCCGTTTGTTGTCTTCACAAAGAAGTACTTCCTTCATTCCGGCACGTCTGGCGGCAAGCACTTTTTCCCTGATTCCACCTACCGGGAGTACTTTTCCACGGAGGGTGATTTCACCTGTCATGGCGAGTCCTGGTTTTACTTTCTTTTCTTTCAGGCAAGACAAAATTGCCGTCAGCATGGTGATGCCCGCGCTTGGTCCGTCTTTTGGGATTGCTCCTTCAGGTACGTGAATGTGCAGGTCAAGCTGTTCAAAGATCTCTGCATCCAGACCAAACTCCTGGGCATGTGCCCGAATGTAACTGATTGCGGTAGTGGCAGATTCTTTCATCACGTCACCGAGGTTTCCTGTCAGGGACAATTTTCCCTTTCCTTTGCTTTTACTTGCCTCGATAAACAGGATGTCACCCCCCACAGAGGTCCATGCCAGTCCGACAGCTACTCCGGGAATGTCTACTTTTACGTACTGATCTGTGTCAAAACGAATTGGACCTAACGCCTCTTTGATATCGTTTTCGGTGAGAGAAGGGCTATATTCCTCTTCCATCGCTACCTTTTTGGCCACAGATCGCAGCACTCCTGCAAGTTGCCTGTCGAGCGATCTTACACCGGATTCACGAGTGTAATTTTGAATGATGTATTGCAGCATCTGACCTGACAATGTGGCATCTTTGGTTTTCAGTCCGTGTTCTGTCAGCTGTTTTTGGACCAGATGTCTTTTTGCAATTTCTATTTTTTCTTCTACTGAATATCCGCTGATTTCGATAATTTCCATTCTGTCGAGCAAGGCGGGCTGAATTGTGGAGAGCGAATTTGCCGTTGCGATAAACAAGACCTTTGACAAATCATAATCCAAATCGAGGTAATTATCGTGAAATGAGGTGTTTTGCTCAGGATCCAGCACTTCGAGCAAGGCAGAGGAAGGGTCTCCGCGAAAATCTTTGCCCAGCTTGTCGATTTCATCCAGGATAAAGACGGGGTTTGATGTTTTGGCCTTTTTAATGGACTGGATGATTCTGCCAGGCATTGCTCCTATGTAAGTACGTCTGTGGCCTCTGATTTCACTCTCATCGTGCAGGCCGCCTAAAGACATGCGGATGAACTGGCGTCCCAGGGCCGTAGCGATCGATTTTCCCAGACTGGTTTTTCCAACACCCGGAGGACCTACCAGACACAGTATCGGAGCCTTCATGTCGCCCTTCAGTTTTAGAACTGCGAGATGTTCGATGATTCTTTTTTTCACATCTTCCAGACCGAAGTGGTCTTTGTCCAGGACCGATCTTACTTTTTTCAGAATGAAATTATCTTTGCTCACCTCATTCCACGGAAGTTCGAGCATCAATTCCAGGTAATTCAGGGTGACTGAATATTCTGCGATCTGTGGATTGATTCTTCTGGCTTTTGTGATTTCCCTTTCGAAAGCTGCTTCGGCCTCTTCCGGCCAGTCTTTCATGTCGGCGAGTTGCTGAAGTCTGTTCAATTCCTCTTCCTGCGGGTTGCCCCCCAGTTCTTCCTGAATCGTTTTCAATTGTTGATTGAGAAAATATTCTTTTTGTTGCTTTTCAAGATCACCCCGTACTTTCGTTTCTATTTCATCCTTGATTTGCAACAGCTGAAGTTCGCTGTTCATGGCAGTCATGACCAGAGTGGCTTTTGCCAGAGGATCATCTGTCTCCAGAATTTCCTGCTTTTTACTGACGTCCAGGTTCATGTTGGAGGCAATGAAATTGAGCAGGAAGGTGTCATTTTTGATGTTTTGCAGCATCAGGTTGGCTTCTGTAGGGATGTTGGGGGACAGCTCAATGATTTGCCTTGCATAATCGCGAATGGTGGAGATTATAGCATTAAACTCCAGGTTTTTCACGGGGGTTTTGTCTTGAATGACATGGACCTCTGCTTCGAGCATTCGGTTGTTGTGGACAAATTCACCGGCTCGAAACCGTTTTCTTCCCTGCAGAATGGCTGTGGTGCTGCCATCGGGCATGCGAAGTATTTTCATGATGCGGGCGATGGTTCCGGTTTTATGCAGACCATCCGGGGTAGGGTCTTCACTTTCCACATCTTTTTGCGTCAAGACTCCGAGGAATTTATCTCCTTTTTCCGCTTTCTGCAGGGCTCGTATCGACTTGTCCCGGCCTACCGTAATGGGTATCACTACGCCCGGAAACAGCACTGTGTTTTTTAATGCCAGGATTGGCATAGTGAGTTTATATTCGTCGTCAAATTTGAGCTCATCATCGTTCATGCTGAACACAGGAATGACATTTCCTTCTTCTCCGAAACCATCCATCATGAATAACCGCTTATCAAACATATTCTTCAGTATTGGAGAAACAATGGGCAAAGTACGTACCAAACGTATTTAGCGGTCAAATTGTGTGTAAAATATTTATTTTACGACAATTCATCGGTCATTTTGTCATGTCTGACGTTGAAAGTAAAAAATCTGTTTAGATTTTTCGGATTTTGATGTTTTTAAACCAAACTCCCCCTCCGTGGTCTTGCAGGCAGATATGACCTTTTGTTTCCATGCCGTACCCCGGTGTATCTTTCCATTTTCCGGTTGACTTTCTATTATGCCAATCTGTTGTCCAGGCTTCAAATTCAAGAACCTTCACACCATTTAACCAGTGTTCGCGGTGTGGTCCCCTGACGACAATTCGGGTAGTGTTGTACTGACCAACGGGTTTGGTAGGTCTTGAGGTGGCGGTGTACATGGCGTAATCGCAGCCGGTTTTTTGCCAGTCTTCCAGTTTATCAGGATAACCAGCATCGTCGATAAGCTGGTATTCAGGCCCACTCAGGTATGCGGCGGCATAGGCTTCACTGACGTTGTACATGATGCCACTGTTGCCCATTGGAGAAATTTTCCAGTCGATTGACAATTCATAATTTTCAAATTGTTCCGCAGTGACGAGATCGGCGCGAAGGTCGCTTTTGTCCGTTTCGCTGCCTTTGCATACGATTTCGCCATTGGCAACCATCCAAGCATCGGCATTTTTGTTTTGGTACATCCGCCAACCGTTTAGTGAGTTGCCATCAAAGAGCAGGGTCCATCCTTCTTTTTTTTCTTTATCGGAGAGTACATTGTCTTTTTGCGCTATTGCGGAGTGGCAAATGCTTAAAAACAAAAGCGGCAGGAGGAAAAATGAATGATATGACATTTGTAAAGGTTTAGAGTTATTTAATGACTTTTAACTGATTTGGATCCCAACGGATGGCTCTGTCCTCAAAGTAACTGTCATTACAGAGAAGGGCTGGCGCGGCTGCACGGTATCCGAAAAGAGCATCTTCTACGACTGATGACTTATTGCGAATGGCAGTAAAGAAATTGTGAAAGTGGTCGTAGTGGGCTCCTTTATATCCTTCTTCCACCTGATATACTGTAGTGTCGGGGGGAAGAATTTTCTTTCTTTCTTCAGATTTTTTGCCTTTGCCAAGTTTTGTGGCTGCCAAAGGATCGTCGTTTGCCGCCCAGGACTGATTTCTGATGAGTGTTACTTTATCCCATTCCACGTTCATGCTTCCTTCGCTTCCCACCATCCGCAGGTACGTACTATCGGCCGTGCCATCGATGAAGTTTACACGAAGCGAGAGATTGAAAGCGGGATGTTCCTTTGTGTCGGAATAATCAAACATGCCCATGAGCACATCGGGCACTTCTCTGCCATCCTTCCAGTACCTGAGGCCGCCCATAGCCATGATTTTTTCAGGTCCTTTGGAGTTGGTGATGAAATGCAGGCTGGAAAAGAGGTGAACAAACAAGTCTCCGGATACGCCTGTGCCGTAATCTTTATAACACCGCCAGCGGAAAAACCGTTTGGCATCAAAAGGTCTGTCGGGATATGTATTCAGAAACTTTTTCCAGTCTACTGTTTTATCAGAGGCATCGGCAGGAATCGGATACTGCCAGGCCCCTTCCGGAGAATTCCGAGCCCAGAAGCCTTCCGCGTAATTGAGTTGGCCGATGGCGCCGGCGGCAAGTAGTTCTTTTGCTTTTTCGTTGCCCAGAGAGCTTAAACCCTGGCTACCCACCTGGAAAACCACATTGTTTCTCTTTTGAGCTTCCACGACTTCATGGCCTTCTGTGACATCATGGGTCATCGGCTTTTCGCAGTACACAGATTTGCCGGCATTCATCGCGTCCACAGAAATTTGTTTGTGCCAGTGGTCAGGTGTGGCTACGATGACGGCATCGACATCCTTGCGGAGCAGTATTTCGCGATAATCGCGGGTCGTAAAGATGTCCTTGCCATAGATGCGTCGCGCCTCTTCCAGTCGGCCGTCATACAGGTCGCAGACAGCCACAAGCTTGACTCCCGGCACCTGCAGGGCGGTGTTTGTATCCGCCAGGCCCATTCCGCCTGCACCGATGAGTGCGAGGTTGATCTGGTCGTTGGCGGAGGCGAATTGTTTCCTTTCCAGCGTCTGGTGGAGGGCTGGTCTTTGCTCTGCGCGCAGTATCTCAGGCATGATGGATGCGCCTACAACGCCTGCAGAGATATTTGTCAGGAAGGAACGGCGTGATGATTTTCTTGTCATTTGTTGAGATTTAGATTGTCACTTGTCGAGTGATGGTTGAACAAAGTCGCATGCAATCATGGCGGAATAACACTTCATGAATGTTTTGCAATTCAAGCATTTTTACTCTCATGTCGGATTGCATCAAAATTAAAAATGGAAAGTAAATGTACTCATTTTTTTAAGAAGAAGGGAAAAATAGTAAAATTGCAAAACACATTTTCTTCAGAGAACAATTATGTATTCAACGACCTGCACCATTTGCTAAGAAAAGACTCACTTTTTATCAATATGTCGTTATAAGCATAGCTCTTTTGGAAAAACATAATTGACATTCAGTTTACATCTTCATTTTTAGTATCTTGCGCGTCCGCAACCAAAATAGCATGAGGCAAGCCTTTCTGATTCGGCTGAGTTTATATCTTTTAATGATTGCAACAGCGTTGTGTCAGTATTCTTGTCTTGATACTGACGAATTGCAGCTGGGCCTGAGTGATGAGGAGTATTCTCTTGCCATTCCACTGGTCAACACTCGCATTACTGTGGGTAAGATTGCCGAGCAGTCGAAAGGGAATGCGAGTATCAAAATCGATGCAGACGGGAAGGCATATGTGTTGTATAACGGAGAGGTGTTGCGCAAATCAGCTGCAGCTATTTTTCCTCCTTTTCCGGGCCTGATTGCCTACAATATTCCGGACACATTATCGACTATCCAACTGCAGTTTAATAATACGTATCAAATCAAAAAAGCGATTTTTCAGGATACGAAAATACAGTTCTTCTTTCAGCACAGCTTTCCTCAGGATGTCAAAATAACCATGCGAATCCTGGAGCTGACAAAAAACGGGAAAACGTTTGAACAGAACTATACTCTTCCATACAACCAGGATTTGCCCGTAAAAAAGCTGACAGATCCGGTATCTGTGGACGGCTACACCTTGTTGAGTCAAAACAATACACTGACGTTTCAATATACGGCCACATTGCCTGATGGCAGTCGTGTCCGACTGGACCAGGCGCAGATGAGCTATGATGTCATCAAGTTTTCCTATATCGACGGATATCTGGGCTATCATGTGTTTGCTGTAGATGGTGACATCATTGATGTAGGTTTGTTTAACCCATGGCTTAGCGGTAGTTTTGATTTTCAAAATCCCAAAATCACTCTGAGTGTAGAGAATGCGTTCGGACTGCCTGTTCGGTCCAGGATCAATAAAATGGAATTGACTTCCATTACCGGCAAGCAAGTGAAGCTGGAGAGTCCTTTTGTGACCACAGGAATCGATTTTGCCTATCCGGCATTTTCCGAGCTGGGGCAGATTAAGACCACGTACTTTGATTTCAACCGGGACAATTCCAATATCCGCGAAATATTTAACGAGAAGACCAAGACCATTGCCTATGATATCAGTGCTTTGGTCAATCCGGAGCGCGACACTACGATCAAGGGTTTTATCACAGAAAACAGTTATTTTGTGGTTCGGGTGGCGGTAGAGGTTCCGATGCATGCTTCAGCCAACCAGGTAGTGATTACAGATACTCTGGATATTGACTTGTCGTCCCAGGACGAGGTGATTTCTGCAGAATTTAAAGCATTGACCACCAATGATTTTCCCGCAGATCTGACGGTTCAGGCATTTTTTCTGGATGCAGACGGCAAAGTAATTGACCCTCTTTTTACCGGAAACGGATATGTATTGCCTGCTGCCCAGATTGGAGTGGATGGGAAAACACTTCCCGGCAAGGAAAGTACGCTGACAGTAGATATGAATTCACAGCGTTATGAGAAAATTAAACGAAGCAGGCGGGTAGCCATACTTGGAACCATCAACACCACAGGGAGTGAACGAAAAGAGCCGGTCTGGATCTATCAGGACGACGGACTTGCGGTCAAATTGGGTGTCAAATTTGGATATAGAAAGAAATGATTCTAAAAAAAACTGTTTTCTGCCTGCTCATTTTGACCGCCTTGCTGCCACTTACAGCTCAGGAGTTGCTTTTGTTTCCTCAAAAAGGGAATCTTGCTGCAACAAGGAGTTTTCCCGGAAGTTTTATTGGCAGCAAATACAATATTTCATTGCCGGGAGCCGGATTTTTGGCTTTCACAGAAGGGCCATCTGTCGATAAGGCGACAAAGAAAAATTCACAGGGCAAAAGGTATCTTTCCTTTGCCGGACTGCCGTCCTCAAAGGGTGATTTCAGTAACATCTATGCTGAAGCTGACATCAGGACTTTGGATGTAGGCATACGATTTGGGAATTATGCTCTGCTTGCCGGACATGCATTCAGGCGCCAGGCCAATTTGCGGTATCCTCATAGCCTTCTTCTTCTCGCAACGCAGGGCAACGCCCCGTTTGTGGGAGAAACGCTCCCCATTGGACCTAAAATTGATGTTCAGGCGTACAATGAATTCTATCTGGGGGGTCAACTAAAGTGGAAACGTTTTTCTGCCGGTGTTCGGGCAAAGCTACTTTACGGCACGGCCAATATGTATACAGAGAAATCAGAAGTATCATTTACTACCAGACCGGAGAATTATGGGATAGAGCTGGAAGCTGAATATCTGGTGAGGAGTAGTGGATTGTTCAGGTATTATTCCTTTGACAGTCTGACATTTAGTACTCCTGGTCTGACATTTGATAATCTGTTTTACAACAATGCCGGTTGGGGTCTGGATGTTGGTGTGACGTACGAAGTGAACAACAGCTTGACGATTGCGGCATCAGCATTAGATATTGGTGCGATTCGCTGGGATTTTTTCCCCCGAGAGTATAAGAGCAAGGGAACATATGTTTTCGAAGGGCTTGATCTTGCCGAATACATAGGAGATACTACGGGGATTATGGTAGAGGATACACTATTGAGGGTTATAGAAGTAAATTCTGGTCAAAAAACGTACTCCACATCTTTACCCACGCGACTGTTGATTGCTGCAAACTACCGACAGGCGCAGTGGGACTTTGCTGCACAGTGGGGCCTTCGTTCTGTTTCAGCAGACTGGCTGATGGAAGCGACACTCGGCCTGACCTATCGAACGGGTCCGATCCGGGCAGGTGTACAGTATATGCTCGGCAAAAATCTGAATGGAAGCAGGCCGGGTATTTACTCGGGTTTTGGAGGCCTGGTTTCGCTTACTTTAGGAAAGGTTTGCCTGTATCTGCAGTCTGATGGATTACCGGGAATGCTGTTTCCTCTTCAAAACCGGAGGGCAAGCCTGAACGCCGGATGTACCGTCCAATTTTAGCACATGAAAGTGTAGTTTTTACAATAAAAAGACAATTGGAAATGAACTCAACTATCGGGTTAATGTTACATTTACACATACAAAAACGATTTTTTAGTTCAAGTATGTTCAAGTTTTGTACATTTGCTACCCCTAAAATAATATTCAGCCCGGAAATGGCAGTACATGCGTTTATAGAGAAAAGATTGATTAGGAATCTAAAGAAAGCGGGCATTCTTTTCTTGTTTGCGGCGGTCATATGTCTCTCAGGCTGTGGTGAGTCTGCAAAACAACAGACAGTGGAAGAGTCTGATCCGGAAATTTCAGTCCTTTCAAAAGACATCAGTGCACGACCTGAAGAACCCGGTTTGTACTTTCTTCGGGCCCAGAAATATTATCAAAAGCAACGTTTTCAGGAAGCGATACTGGACATGGAGAAGGCTATGTCCATGGACTCTCTCAATCCTGAGTATTATCATTTGTTATCAGACGTGTATCTGGACTATTACAATAGTTCCGGAGCTTTGCGGATGATGAACAGGGTTTTGGCATTGTATCCGGAAAGAATACCCTCTCTGCTGAAGATGTCGGAATTGAAGTATATTCTAGAAGATTACGATGGTTCGGTGTTGATAATCAACGAAATTATCAGGATTGACCCGCAAAATGCGGAGGGCTTTTTTATGCTGGGAAGAAACTTTATGGCATTGAAGGATGAAGTGCGTGCTATCCAATCATTTCAGAGAGCGGTGGAGCTGGACAGCAAGCTCACAGATGCATGGATGTATTTAGGAGAATTGTTTGAGTCCAGAAAGGACCCGGCGGCAATCAAATATTATGAAAGCGCAGTGCTAAGTGACCCGACATCGAATGAAGCGCTGCACGCAAAAGCTTTTTATTTACAAAATCACGGTAAAGAATCTGATGCAATTGGATTATACAAGCAAATTATCGTCAGGGATAAAGCCTATACAGATGCGTACTTGAATTCAGGTTTGTTGTACTTAGACATGGATTCGCTTCAGCAGGCTTTGAGTCAGTTTTCGCTGATGACGGCCAACGCACCTACCAATTACCTGGGATTTTATTATCGGGGGATTGTATATGAAAAACTGGGAAAAAGGGATGCCGCACGAAGTGATTATGAGTCGGCATACCGATTAAATGGAGATGACCAGAAAGTACAAAATGCGTTGAAAAAGCTCTCTATTAAATAATTTTTTACAATCAAATATCCAAGTGATGAATAATTTTTCTAAAGTAGTGGCGGGCGTAATCCGATGGGGCAGCTGGGGAACAAAGATGAGTTCTTCCAAGATGGGAGCCATGATTCGTTCCTGTGTCGAACTGGGGGTGACTACATTTGATCATGCAGATATATATGGAAATTACACTACGGAGAGGGAGTTCGGTGATGCAATGATTTTGAGCGGAGTTTCGAGAGAGGAGATTCAGTTGATTACAAAATGCGGCATTATTAAGCCATGTGCAGAGAAGCCGGGATTTCAGATTTCACATTATAATACCTCCAAAAGGCATATCCTGGAATCCGTAGACCAGTCACTTGAAAATCTGAATACGGAGTATATTGATGTGCTGATGATCAACAGGCCCAGTCCGATCATGAATTATGAAGAAATGGGCGAGGCTTTTCATCTGCTTAAAGAATCTGGAAAGGTGCGGGAGTTTGGTGCGGTGAATTTTTCACCTGAACAGATTCGAGCAATGAGGAAGTTTTATCCGATATCTTCAAACCAGGTTGAAGTATCCATGACTCACCTCACGCCTTTGTTTGACGGCACAATTGATACCTGTGTGGCCAATGATATGATACCGATGTCCTGGTCACCGCTTGGAGGAGGATCTATTTATACAAACACGAAGGCAGGTAAAAAGATAGAATTGCGCCTACAGAAACTGGCTGACAAATACGAATGGACACTGTCAGAGATGGCGTTGTTATTTCTGCTTCATCACCCTGCGGGCATTGTTCCCGTTGTCAACTACGCCAAACCAGATAAGATTAAAGAATCGGTAGATCTGCTGGATGTTGAAATTTCGAATGAACAGTGGTTTGAGATACTCATTTCTTCACAGGGAGAAGAATTGCCCTAATTATCCTGGCATTGGTTCAGTTTTCACAGGCGGCATGATTAATAGACAGGGATTAGTTTTGAAATTCTCTTCCCTGTAGACAAATTGATCACGCTGGCAATTACGACATGTCCCTCCGCGTTGAATGTGCTTTTTGCAACAGAGACCGGCAGGTTTGACTCAACAGTATACAATAGCCGACCCGCCAGATCGGAAATGATGATCTTAGATGGTCCCTTGCATTGAAAGCCAATTTCATCCAATTGATCCAAAATAACGAGATTTTCCTGGATTGAATTTTCCTGAATGGCAGTGCTGAGGTATGGAATCTCAAAGTCTGCAACTATTGGAAGATGGTCGGAAATTTTTTCTACATCCCCTATTTGCAGCCCTGAAAACTGGAGCTGTTCTGTGGTCAGGTTTTTGGACCATAAGGCGAAGCTGTTTTTTAAAGACATGACGGAACCGGTATACAAAATATAATCCAGCCGACCTGCGGAATAACTGCCCTGTCGGTTGTTCCAAGTAAACGTAAACGGGCTGTTTGTGGTCACAGGCATAGCATCTTCCAGTGAGGTCTCATCCCAGTCAGGATCAAAGTCGACACCAAATGTTCCATTGGCTGCAATATTGCCGGTCAGAAGAGTTTGTTGCTGTTGTTTAAAGCCCACCAGATTGGTATCACCTACCAGTATGACGGGCGTGTTTTGAGGTACCTGAAACGGGGAGATTCCAAACCGGATTGCGCGGACAAAGCTCATGATTTTATCAACCTCCTGTTGTCTTTGAAGATTATTGTCACAGCAGGGAAGGTGCATGACAATGACCACGATTTTCAGTTTTTTCACATCCAGAAGAAACGCCCCGTTACCATCCAGAGAGTAGGTATTGATCACAGGGTACTTGCTTACGATTCTAATGTCGGGAGAAACTCCTCCATGATACCAGGCTTCATCGGGTCCCGGTGGTAAATAATTTGAGATCAGGCCTGCAGTTTGCGCAGATGATGCGTTATAAATTTCACAAAAGCCAATGATATCTGGTCTGATGGCCTGAAACACCCGCTGGGAACTTGACTGAACATAGGATTGAAATAAGTTGTCTTTCAACACATTATATGAAAGTATGCGCAGCCAGTTTGGTTGAACCTTCTGCAAGTAAAATGGCCTTGGCCGGAAGGACACGGTTGAAGAAAACTTGTAGCTTAGAGCATTTCCTGCATCAGGGATTCTGTCACCTGCCACGCTTTCATCAGAAAAGACAAGCTTAATCTGATTGCCTAGTCTGACAGTTTTGCCACTATACTCAATATTTTTCAACAGGGCAATTTCAAAAGTCCGGGAAGTCACTGTGGGGGATGTCACCCAACCAGCTTCATCATGGTATACATTGAATGAAGAGCCTCCGGAGTAGTGCCTTCCAATGCGTTCACCTGGAAAATAAACAAAATCTGCCCCAATACCATACTTTAGCAAGCCGGTAGATGGGTTATCATCAACATCAATCCACAAAGCGAGGTAGTTCCCATCCTGTATATTGACTTCTTTTCCCACATCCACGGATAAAAACAAATAATTTTCATCATTTGTGATCTTACAGCTTGTAAAATCAATCCCTGCTGCATTTCCGTCACCCTTTGGGTCAGAAAAAACGATGGAAGTTGAAGGCCACTCTGTATCAGTCTCATCCAGAAAAATGGATTGCCCCGAGCTTTGATAAGGCAGGCAAAGAGCAACAACGAAGAGGAAATAAGCAGAAAATCGAAACAATTGCATCATCACACAAGGTAACCAAAAGAAATTCAAGTTGTTGAAAATAATCTTGGAACGAAAATAAAATACCGGCTCATTATCAAATTTTTGCTGTAATGCATACGGCTTCTTACATACTTCGTTATCTTCGACATCATTTAATTTCGACATCTTTTGCAGAAAGCATATATGAAGGCAAAATTTATTTTAACGGCTGTATGGTGGAAGTTTTTACTGGGCGGCGTTCTTCTGTTTGCTCAGGAGAATATCCCGCCGGTGAGCAGCACCTACTTTCTAAAAAACTGTACTTTGATACCCCGACCGGGAGAAACGCTCAAAGGGCAGCACATCCTAATCAAAAATGGCCAGATTGTGGATATTGGCCCAGGAGTGAAAGCTCCATTTGATGCGCAGTGGATTCAGGCAGACTCTTTTTATGTCTACGCCGGTTTTATTGATGGTTATTCCAATACGGGGATTCCAAAGCAGGAAAACAAAGAGCGTCCCAAGGTTTCCACTCCCGGCAATCCACCCAATGCAGTAGCAGGTATAACACCTGAAGTTCGGGCCAGTGATATGTTTTCGACTTCTGACAAATCCGTGGCTGAAATGCGCAATGCTGGATTTACCTTATCCCATGTAGTGCCCCGCGGCCTGATGCTACCAGGTCAGTCTGCAGTATTTATCCTGGGGGACAGTAACGCTGACAAGATGCTGCTCCAGTCTTCAGCGGCGCAGAATTTTCAATTTGAGCCACAGCGGGGAGTGTTTCCCTCGACCATCATCGGAGTCATGTCCAAGTTCAGAGACCTTTATAGGAATGCATATCAGGAGGGAAACCAGGACATGCTCTTTCAAAAAGGGACCATAGGAGTGGAGAGACCTGACTACAGTCGGGAGTTGAAATCCTTATATCCCATAACGGTGCGGAAGCAGTCTTTATTTGTTGTAACTCCTCAGTCGAAGGATATCCACCGCGCCATGCTTCTTCAGAATGAATTGCAGTTTCAGCTGGTCCTTGCTGAAGTAAAGCAGGGTTGGCATTATCTTCAGGAAATCAAGAAATCCAAGTATCCGGTTTTTCTGTCTTTGGATTTGCCGGAAGAGGATAAAAAGGATGCCAAAAAGGAGGACAAAAAAGAATTGGTACAAGGATTACAGATTGAAAGGGATTCATTTCAGATAAGGAGAGAACTTGCCATCCGGCAATATGTTCAGCAGGCTGCAACTTTTGAAAAAGAAGGGGTTGAATTTGGATTTTCGTACTTAAATACAAAGCCTGCAGACATAAAAAAGTCTATTGGAAGGATGGTGAAGGCGGGCTTATCTGAAAAAGCTGCTTTAAGGGCACTGACTACATATCCGGCTGCAATTTTGGGAGTCTCTCACCTAGCAGGTACGGTGGAGAAAGGAAAACTGGCCAATCTTGTGGTGACTGATAAGCCATTTTTTGATGAAAAATCATCAATTAAAATGGTTTTTGTGGAAGGGAAAAAATACACTCCCGAGCAGCCTTCTGCCAAGTCCGAGAAAAAGACGGAGGAAAAGACTGGAATTTCCGGAATATGGTCATACGTACTTGAGGCGGCAGGAAGTGTCCGTAAAGGGAAAATTTATATTTCAGGACAGGACGGACAGTATAAAGTTGAAGTGAGTGATGATACACAAAAGGAGAAGAAGGAATCGGGCAGAGAGGTCTCTTTCAAAGACAAGACATTAAAGTTTCATGTAATCACTGACCTGGAATCAGCAGGTAAGGTAGATTTTCAGTTGCAGTTTTTAGAAAACAAATATGAGGGCACTGTTTCCCTTTCAGCCTTTGGTTCCTTCCCGGTAAAAGGTGAACGTCAGTCAGATCCGGAATAGATGAAAATAAAAAACAAGACAAGTAGAATGAAATCGAACGTAATATACCTATTATTATTTTGCAGTTCAATGATGACCGCTCAGAATGCGATCATCCGAAATGCTACGGTATTGACTGTCACCAAGGGCATTCTGCCAAAAACTGACATTCTGATTACAGGGGGAAAAATTGCCCGAATAGGGGGCAGCATTACTCCGTTACCCGGTTATCAGGTCATCGATGCCACAGACAAATACGTACTCCCCGGCATCATTGATGCGCATTCTCATATAGGCCTGGACGTGGTAAATGAAGCAACCAATCCCGTGACGGCAGAAGTAAATGTGGGTGATGCCCTTGACCCGATGGATATCGCAATTTACCGTGCGCTGGCAGGTGGGGTGACGGTTTCGCATGCCATGCACGGTTCAGCCAACGCCATTGGTGGTCAATGTGAAACTATTAAGCACAGGTATGGCGCGGTCAATCCGGATCAACTGCGTATGGAAGGGGCCCCCCGAACCATCAAATTTGCATTAGGAGAAAACCCCATCCGAGTGCATGGGGAAGGAAATAAAATTATTCCAAACACCAGAATGGGAGTGGAGCAGGTATTCAGAGAGGCGTTCAGGCAGGCACAGATCTATCAGAAAGACTGGGACGATTTCAAAAAGGGTGTAAGAAAAAAGGCCCCGGAATATAGTTTACGAATGGAAACGCTGTCAGATATTTTGAAGGGAAACATCATCATACACTGCCATTCATACAGGGCGGATGAAATTTTAATGTTGATGCGTGTTTTACAGGATTTTAATATTAAAAAAGTGTGCTTTCAGCATGTCAATGAGGGATTTAAGGTTGCGCCTGAACTCGCCAGGTTTGGTGCCACAGCGTCTGTATTTGCAGACTGGTGGGCATATAAGTTTGAAGTGTATTACTCTACAGCCTATAATGCAGCAATTCTCACAAGAAATGGTGTAACGACGTCAATTAATTCAGATTCAGAGGAATTGATCCGGCATTTATATCATGAGGCCGCCAAGACACAGCGATATGGTGATTTGAGTGATGAGGAGGCATTGGCGCTGATTACAATTAACCCGGCAAAGCAGCTTGGAATAGACGACAAGGTAGGTTCGATTGAAGTGGGAAAGGACGCAGACCTTGTAATCTTTGAAGGACACCCTTTATCGGTATATGCCATTCCGCAGAAAACTATTGTGGATGGAGTGGTATTATTTGACATTGACAAGGACCGGGCCGATATGCGTTTAGATGTTCAGCCAGGCGACAAATATCCCACATTTATTGATTCTGGCCGCGAAATGTATGACCATTCCTGCATGGAGGGTGTTTCTGAGCTACTGATGGAAGAAAGTTATGCCCGTTATTTGCGCTATAAGCTTGGGGCTGGACATCAACATTAACAAACTGAAAACAGGCATTATGTCACGAATATTTTTTCTACTGGTTCAAGCAAGTATTTTATTTACAGGCATAGCCAATGCACAACAAGTAAAAAAGCCTGAAGCCGGATCCTTTTTACTTAAGAATGCGACGATACATACGATTACACAGGGAATTATTGTAGGTGATTTGCTGGTCCGGGAGGGGAGAATTGCAGAAATTGGGACGGGCCTTTTGGCCGGCCAGGATGT
This sequence comes from Saprospiraceae bacterium, assembly GCA_021298335.1. Lineage (GTDB taxonomy): Bacteria > Bacteroidota > Bacteroidia > Chitinophagales > Saprospiraceae > OLB9. The sequence goes on from JAJTEZ010000004.1 coordinate 22,587, forward strand.
AAAATTGGTAGACTGTACGGGTAAACACATTTATCCAGGTATGATTGATAGTGGCAGCCGGTTGGGACTGGTAGAAATTGATGCAGTATCGGTGACAAGTGACTTTAATGAAATAGGTGATTTTGTTCCGCACATGAAAGCACTCACTGCGGTAAACCCCAACGCTGTTGCGATTCCGGTTACCAGAGTCAACGGGGTTACGACAGTCTTTGCCAAGCCGGATGGTGGCACATTTCCAGGTACGGGGGCACTCATTGATCTACTGGGATATAGCCCTGAGCAGATGAGTTGCGGGTCGGAGAGGGTTATTATGCGTTTTCCCTCGACAGGACGTCGGGGTAGATGGGACAGACGCTCTGAGGAGGAGCAGAAGAAGGAAGCGGATAAAGCGATGCAAAGCCTGAATGAAATTTGGGAAAAGGCACTGATGTATAGTAGGATCGATTCGGCTGCAAGGGCAGAAAACAATACATATCTTACAAATCAACCACAAATGGAAGCGCTTCTTCCTGTTGTCAGGAAGCAACAATCTCTTTTTATTGAAGTAAACGGAATGCAGGATATAGAAAAAGCACTGGATTGGGTGGCAAAAAATCAAATCGATGCGGTGTTTATGGGTGTTGCAGAAGGATGGAGGGTTGCCGATAAACTGGCAAAGGCCGGAATTGCTGTTATTACGGGGCCAGTGTTGAGTACACCCAGAAGAGAATATGACAGATACGATGCTGCGTATGCAAATGCGGGCAAAATGAGCAAGGCAGGAGTGAAGGTTGCCATTCGGACGGATAATGCAGAAAACACGCGAAACCTGCCTTTCCACGCAGCTTTTGCAGCTGCCTTTGGCATGGGAAAGGAAGAGGCGTTGAAAGCGGTCACGCTATATCCTGCCCAGATCTTTGGAGTTGCTGAGAGTTATGGCAGCCTTGAAAAAGGTAAAATAGCCAATTTAATCGTGACCAATGGAGATCCATTTGAAACAAAAACAAAGATAGATGCCCTATTTATCCGTGGCTGGAACGTGCCTTTGGAAAGCAGGCATACACTACTTTATGATGAATTTTTGCAAAGGACTCCAGGATTGAAATAAGGCACTAATAATCAGCAGAATCTGAGTGGTCCAGGCCGAGACAGAATTTCTGAATTACAAAACATGAGAGTCCTGAACGAATTATCCCAACTCCGGTTGGTCAAGTTTCCTTCGGAATGTAAAATGAGTAATTTCGGGCCACATTCCGACCCTTCCAGGAAAACCTAAAAAGCCAAAGCCGCGGTTGACATACAGATATTTATCATTTTCCTGATAAAGTCCTGCCCAGTGTCTGTAGCGATATTGAGCAGGGGACCACTTGAATCCTGGCATCTGAAAACCAAACTGGAAGCCGTGAGTATGTCCACTTAGTGTAAGGTGGACATGGTGTGAGTGGCTGATGACTTTCTGGTCCCAGTGCGTCGGATCATGTGAAAGCAAAATCGAGAAATCGCCGTTTTTCAGGCCACGGCTTGCGAGATCAAGGTCTCCATTTTTGGAAACCAGCGGCCTGCGCCCCAGTTTTCCACTCCTATCAACCTGATTTCGGCATTTCCTCTGGTAAGAGAAATGTGTCGGTTGTTGAGCAGCTGAAATCCCATTTTGTCATACGACAGAAAAAAGTCATCGTAATAAGCCTTGGTGGCCACGGCGTCATTTCTGTTGTAGGTGCCGTAATAGTCGTGGTTGCCTAGCACGGCAAACTTTCCCATATTGGCTTGAATTTTTCCAAAAACTTCAATGTAGGGAAGAATTTCTTCTTTTTCTGAGTTGACAAGATCTCCGGTAAAACAGACGACATCCGCATTCAAATCATTGATTTTTTGAATACCGGCCATGACCTTTTCTTTATTGTCAAAACTGCCGGCATGAATGTCAGAAATCTGGACGAGGGAGAAGCCGTCAAACTCTATTGGAAGATCAGCACTTTCAATGATAATTTTTTCTACGGTATATCTGTATTTTCCCTTAGTTATACCGTATAGTATTGAGAAAAACGGAACTGCTGCGGCAAAGGTGCCAGCAGTAGTAATAAATTTGCGACGTTCCGGAATGAACACCTCTTTGGTGGCGTCTTCTGAAAACAACGATGTAAGATACTGAATCCCTCCCAATAACGTTCGGGTGCCATCCTGTAAGAGCATTACAACACCAAAGCAGAGCTTGGCGATAAAAGCAGCAAAGACGAATCCATTCAGGAAATTCATAAATTCTGTACGGTGCCCCATTTGTTTGGTGGCGAAGAAATATGTGAGTAGGATAATGGCCAGGTAGGTGAGTACGCTGAGTACAATATACACAATCCTGAAGTTTCGCTGATGCCTGGGGTTACTCCACAGACCTGACATTCCGTAATAGGTATACAGATCCAGCATAGCAAACAGGAAAAGTATGAAGCACACAAAAATGATTCTGCCCATAAACAAATTTCATTGAATACCTATAAAACAGAATGTCAGGTTTTGTTTTGGGACTTCGTCATTTTTTAGATAACGATGAGCATTTGACTGATAAAAATGGATGATCAGCTAAGAAAGACCTTTGAAAAACCTGAAGGAGTGTTATCTTTCCGTCCTCAATAAAAAGGTATGTCTGGCAATCTCTTTATCGCATTTGAAGGAATTGATGGTAGTGGCAAATCCACTCAGGTCAGGCAGCTGGCCGCATTTTTGGAATCCAGGGGGCACCGGGTGTATACTACCT
>JAJTEZ010000162.1 GCA_021298335.1 Saprospiraceae bacterium
CAGCAGAATCTGCCCCCTATTGGCCACAAAGGTATTGGGCGATGCATCAAACCCTGACATAGGGGCAGCTGAGTCCTGTGGTGATTTTGCCGCTACTTTTCCGTTTGAGGAAAGTACCGGACTGGAATTCGACAGTCGTTGCATTGGCTGGGAATAGCCTGTGACAACTGCTAAAAAGGAAATACATACATGTAGTACGAAAAGGATGCCTTTGCGCATGTTTGTTGAGTTTAGGTTACTACTAAAATTCTTCAGGTGTTACGGTTACACTAATTTGGTTATAAAACGTATTAGTATAATCAATAACGTGACAAAGAACTCACTTTTACACATTACATGGTTTATGTATGTGTCCCATCGATGTATGAATTCGTCCCAATTTAAATATACAGGTAGTTTTTAGGGGGATTTTGGGATTTTATAAGTGTAGTTGGCTTGGGGAAGTTGTCTGAATCACGGATTTGACGGATTCCGCGGATGATACGGATAAGGCCTGGATGTCGCTACCCATTTTATTCTGCCCATGACCTCAGAGAGGTCAAATGTATACAGCAAGATGGAAATCAGGGTTTTCATGACTCCGGAGGAGTCACACAACCAGAAACGAAAGATTTGCAATGCACCTCTATGTAACGATGAAATGCCATTGTGCGACCCTTCCAGGGTCGTGGATATACCTCGTATTTTAATGGCTATCTATATATGACCCCTCTGGGGTCGGTGGCAAAGTGAGTGGCCCGGTATGAAATGAGTATGAGGCGATCACACAAAACGCCATGTTTATTTCTCATAAGTATTCCATATGACCTTGATAATCAGTCACTCAGAGAGTGACAAACTAAAAATAAACAAATGAAATGAGTATGAGGCGATCACACAAAACACCATGTTTATTACTCATGCGAATTCCATATGACATTGATAATCTGTCACTCAGAGAGTGAAAAACTAAAAATAAACATATGAAATGCGCATGAGGTGGTCACACAAAAAAACCATGATTATTTCTCATAAGCATTCCATATGACCTTGATAATCAGTCACTCAGAGAGTGACAAATTAAAAATAAACAGATGAAAATTTATTATTTTAGTTTGTTTCTGTAACTATCTGAACTGTGAACCTGTGGATGAATGAAATATATGCAATTGTCTGAATCAGGATTTTCAGGATGAAATGATGTAGAGGATTTTTGACGTAGGGCCTGTAGCGGGATACCGGTTGCTGTCGGGAATAAAATTTTCCTTTAAAAGTGCAAAAATACGGGAAAAACGGCATTTTCGAAATGACCCGCGTCATATACCCATAGATAAAAAAACGATGGGGCCCCGCCTACACGAGCCCCCATCGTTATTTTATTCTATTCCGCGATATAGTTATTTATTCTGCGTCGGACAACAGTACTTCAGCAGATCTGAACAGCACGGATTCCAGAATCCGGCATCGTGCGTTTCGTCTGTCTGGTTGTCAGGAGTACCGCCGGAAGGGTTGACACCATTATCACCGTTTCCTCCCTCACTTGTGGGTTGCTGCAGCGGGTTGCCAATGGTGAAGGCTCGCTCCATGACCATGTGCACATTCATACCCATGGCAACGGCATCACTATCCTTTTGTCCCCCTTGCCACTGCGCGCCCCTGTTGGGTGCCGTGACCACAAAGCTGGCTGGTGCTTCAAAGAGTAGCTTATACTGCCCCGGGCCTATATTGCTGAAATAGTATTCACCCTCATCAAAGCCTCCGGTCTGACCGGTGATCACCATCTGCATTTCATTATCACCCTCTGTATCCATTATGCCGTCAGGTCCTGCCCATATAAGCGTCACTTTCACACTGTCCAGACCTGGTTCATCCGCTTCCTGTATACCGTCGTTGTCACGGTCAATCCAGGCGAGATTGCCTATTTTGGCGAGCGGGAATGCATAATCCTCTATTTCTCCGATTGGGGCAAGGCCGGTCTGGCTATCGCCATCAAGGCCACCATCAGGACTAAGGCGGAAACGCGCCATGGCCAATCCATTCGGGAAGGTGGCCCCCTGCGGCACAACAAAGGTCAGCTTCTTGCCGGAAAGACCACCGTTCGGTACAGCGAGCCCCGCCCCACCCGGTGCAAAATCGCCGGTGGTAAGCTCTTCTCCAGTCTCAAACGCCCCATTTGAATTAAAGTCGATCCATCCCTGCAACACGGCAGGCTCTCCCGTCATATTCATCGCATCCACGACAACGACAGCCGTTGTACCCGGTACCAGCATACCAAAGAATTGAATTCCATCTTCGTCATCGCCTTCTGAACCCGGTGTACCAAAAGTCACCTCACCAGCATTGTCATCGTCACCACCGGAAAGAAGTCCTGCCTTGCTATCCGGCTGTCCATCCGTATCTGAGTCAAGTGAGGCACCCAGTTTTAAGGAATCTTCCACAATATGGCGCGGCGGATTATCGTTTCCGGACGTGTTATACGTATCAGGAAGGTCTCCGTAATCGTAATCATTGCCATCTGTCAGGAAGGAATAGTCCTCAATTTCTCCAAATGGTGCTGTACCGCTATGGCTGTCCGGGCTCAGTTCCCCATCCGGACTCAGGCGGAAGCGAATATTGGCCAGACCTACAGAAAAGACCGCTGCTGCCGGTACATTAAAATCAAGCTTGGCCCCATTGAGACCACCCACTGGCACGACTGCCCCACCCGATGCAAAATCACCTGTTGTAAGTTCTTCATCCGGATCGAAATCACCATCGGTATTGAAGTCAACCCATGCCTGAAGAACAGCTGGCGAACCTGTCAGATTGATGGCATTCACCATAAATGTAGCCACAGACCCCGGTGTCATCGGAGTGGCCAGCATCACCCCATTTTCATCATCTCCACCCGGCGCGGCAACACCTAATGTCGCCTGCCCCGAATCGCCGTCATCACCCGTCGCCGCAGAACCAGTAAAGCCAGACAGTTCGGAATCAACAGAATTACCCAGCATCAGTTTCGAATTGATTATATGGTACGGCGGACTACCGGCATTGATATAGCTGGAAGGCAAATCCCCGAAATCATACCCTGAAATCAGCAAGGCATAGTCTTCCACTTCTCCTTCCTCTTCCTCCCCCGTAAATGCCATATCGCTATTTAGTGACATACGGAGACGGACGCCTATTTTATCCCCATTCGGAATCTGAAGAGGTGCTGAAAGAACCAGCGTATCCATTGCCCCGGCAGAGCCGGCCGGAATTTCGGCTGTCTGAGTTTCACCAGGGTCAGTAAAATCAAAATCGTGGTTGAAATCGACAAATACCTTGACAAAAGCAGTGGCTGTAGATGCATTGGTTGCCTTGTAAACAAGTGAAAGGTCTGAGCCGGGTATGACCACAGGAATCGATGACAATCCATCCTCGTCATCACGTGTCGCTGTGTCACCATCGTCACCACCGCCCATGATGCCGGCCATCGCGTCCGGCTGACCCTCTGTCTCCGCATCTACCTTCTCGCCCAGGTAAAGCAACGGCTGCTGGTACAATTTATGCCGTGGACCGTCATCCTCCAACAATGTGTTGTATTCCAATGGATTGTCACCAAAATCAAGGCAACTCACCACGAGATTGTTGTTGGTAACAAACACACCCGGTCCCAGTTGCAGTTTCAAAGAATACGGGTTGTTTTCACAGGCACTGTCATCCAGATAATCCGGATTCCCATCAGTATTGGAAGAACCGAAGGAGATCACGCCTCCTGTCTCCCAGCTAAACAACGTATTGCCCGGTATACCAGTACCTACATTCGTTGTATGGATCAGAAGTCCAATATCATTGTAAATTTTAATCGCCACCTCCTCAGGATAATCGCCACCATTGGCGTAATACAGCGTGTAGTTGGTATTTGGCTGAAGCAGAAGGGTGTCAAAAAACACCTCCCCATCATCATTAAAAATACCACCTCCAAGGACGGCAATGACCGTATCCCCTTGTTTAACCTCCATGTATGCGTCATTCCACCCGTCGCCGTAGTCATCTATTAGTTCAAAAACATATTTAATCCCGAAAGCAGATGTTGCCTGCGGCAAACACTGAAACGCAGTGTCAAATCCCGGCGGTGGTGTCAGAGTAATCTCATATTCACCATCAACGCTGGTCAGGATCTGATAAAATCCCTCCGAACCATCGTGCAGGATAGTGGCAGGAGCAGGACCTGATACGGAGATCTTTCCTCCGGTCAGAATTTCGCCTGTCTGTTCGCAATAGATATATCCAAGACGTTCCGGCAGTGGTGAGCCATCCACCACATCCGGATACTGGTCACCATCGCTGTCACTATACACGCCAGCATCCAGCTGGGGCAAGCTTGCCGATCCCGTTACCGAAAAACAGGCAGTATACCCGGTGATCGGATCTACATCCGAATCCTGGCTATCTGACGAGTTATTGCTGGCATCGGGTACCGTAAACGAATAACCACCACTATTGCCCGCCATCGATATATCAAATTTCAGCGCATAACTGCCGTTAGCAGGAAGGGGTAACAGGTAATAACCGTTTTCATCCGACTGTACCAGGGACCCGGGTATGGCGGCACCTGGCATATTACCGGAACAGGTATGAAGCGTCACTTTAACATTTCCGACTCCCTCCTCACCGGCATCCAGGAGACCATTGAAATTGGCATCTTCCCACACCCGGTCACCCAGAATATTCTTTATATATATACTAAGGACTGCAGTATCCCGTTCTTCGGCCGGATTATTGTCAATCACTATGTATTCCACAGTAACGACATCATTAAATGACGGACTGGAGACAAATGAAAAGTTACCTGCCGCATCGAGTGTAAATGTGTACTCTGCCGTGGTCATCTGCATAGGTACAGTCTGGATGGCATCCCCTTCAGGATCGATGTCATTGGTCAATACATTTCCCGTAAACAATGATCCTGCTCCTGCACATACCTGGTCATTGGCAGCGAGTACACTGTTGGCGCTATTAGGACTGATGACCTGAATAAACTGGCTCCCCTGTGCTGTCCCGGGCGTCGGGGAAAGGTTGTCACTTATGCTGTACATATAACTGTCTGGCCCAATGTAGCCAGGATTGGGTGTATAGGTGATATCGCCGGTGACAGGGTCCACTGATACCGTACCGTGCGCCGGCTGTACCGTGATCTGCACACTGCCGGGTACTAAGCTGGTACCGACGCGGCCGCTGAAATCGTTTGCCAGCGTGCGGAGTGTAAGCGGGTTACTTTGGAATGTCATGCCGACATCCGTTCCTGCCACCGGAGGTGCATACGCATTCGGATCGAGCACGGTGATGGTAA
>JAJTEZ010000163.1 GCA_021298335.1 Saprospiraceae bacterium
TTCACCCGCGTCAGAAATCTTCTGGGTGGAGTGCTTGAATGGCAGCGTCAATACGGACGGTAACCGGCCGTTTCTAAAAATTCAGATATCTTTGCCTTTGGCAGCAGCCATGGCAGCTCCGATAATGCCGGCATCATTCAAGAGAGATGACATCTCCACTCTTACGGGTACGTTGAGATATTGCCCGTACGAATCAAAATTCTTACTAATGCCTCCCCCGATCAGAATTAAATCCGGACTTAGCAAGAGGTTCAGATGATTCAGATACACATCCAGTTCTTTGGCCCACTTCCTCCAACTCAATTTATGAAGTTCACGGGCACTGTTGGATGCGTATTTTTCAAAAACAGATTTCTTGTATTTCAGGTGCCCTAATTCCGTATTGGCGAGAAGATGGCCATTAAAAAACAACGCTGAACCAATGCCTGTGCCCAATGTGATGAAAATAACCAGCCCCTGCATGTCGCGTCCTTTTCCAAAGGTCATCTCGGCGATGCCTGCTGCATCAGCATCATTGACGATCGTCACATCGCAGCCAATAGCCGCACTAAATGATTTTGTGATTGGATAATTGATGAAGGCAGCGTCAATATTGCTTGCCGTCAGCGATATACCGTCTTTTATGACAGCAGGAAAACCGATGCCAACCTTCTTGCCCTCCCATTGAAAATGCTCAATCATTTTCCTGATACACTCAGCCACAGCTTCAGGAGTTGCAGGAACAGGTGTTTTGATTTTTAGTTTTTGTCCTGTAAATTCCCCGGTTTCAATATTCACAGTATTGGCTTTTATACCGGTGCCTCCTACATCAATTCCTAAGATTTCAGTCACAATATGAACGTTTACAGGTTATTTAACGACTTTCACACTCAAAATTTTCACATCCTGCAGCGGTCTGTCTGCTCCATCTGTGCGACTTTCTGCGATTGCGTCTATGATTTCCATACCCTTCACTACCTGACCAAACACTGTGTAATCCCTGTCCAAAAACGGCGTTCCTCCCACTGTAGACAGAATTTCCCTCGCCTCAGGAGTATACGTAAATCCTTTCTGCATTTGCAGGCCATCCAGCTGGCTTGAAGAGACAGGTTTGCCTTGGACAATATAAAACTGTGATCCGGAAGAGGCCTTTTTGGGATTTACAGCATCGCCCTGTCGTGCTGCAGCCAATGCCCCTTTAACGTGTACCAGTGTGTCTACAAATTCTGCAGGCACTGTGTATCCCGGTCCGCCAACTCCCAGCCGGCGTCCCGCTTCAGCTCCCCGTGAGTCAGGGTCGCCCCCCTGAACCATAAATCCTTTGATGACCCTGTGAAACAAGGTTCCTTCATAAAACCCACTTTCAGCCAGCTTGATAAAGTTATCCCGGTGCAATGGTGTCTCATCGTAGAGTTTGATTGTTATATTACCCAACGATGTCTGAATTTCCACCAGACAATCGTGAGGTGGGTCGAGATGAATTTCCTGTGAAGTCATATTTGTCTTGTTTTTATGTTTTGCCGTAAGAGAAATCGTGTATTTTCCTGAGAGAGAGTACCTGTGCGAAGGCTGTGTTTCGCTGGACGTTTTTCCGTCACCAAAATCCCAGATATACTCTGTCGCTTTCTGGGATGCATTCACAAATGACACTGTAGATGGAGCGCTCTTATTGTGTTCCTGGATAGTGAAGGCCGCTTTGGGTGCTGAACATGAGCCTAAGAAAACGCATAGCGACATCAGGAACATGGAGCCACTATGTGTATTATAATGAAATACATTCATATATATACAATTTATATTCAATAGGTTATTTATATATTTTCATTCTAATATCTTTCACTGGCCTATCCATCGGACCCGTCTCAGCCGCTGCTATTTTATCAATGACTTCAAGACCCTCTACGATTTCACCAAATACGGTGTAGTCACCATCCAATGATGGAGCCCCTCCTAGTCTGAGATATTTTTCACGCTGGGCGGGACTATACTTGAGCTTTTTAGCCACTTCGTACATGTCCAGATCCTGTGCTGTCAATGCATTGCCTTGAACAATATAAAACTGTGAACCTGAGGAAGCTTTTTCAGGATTTACCTCATCACCACGTCTTGCCGCAGCCAACATGCCTTTAAAATGCGGTGCGCCAATTTCTGCCGGAATGGTATAGTCTGGACCGCCCATTCCGAGGGGCTTCATCATAGGAGCTACCTTCGATTCAGGATCGCCACCCTGAATCATAAATCCCTTGATTACCCGGTGAAACAATAAGTCATCATAAAAACCTTCATTCACAAGTTTCAAAAAATTTGCCTTATGTTGAGGTGTGGAATCCAGCAAACGCACGCGCATGTTTCCATACTGAGTTTCTATCGTGACCTCATTGACTTGCCTGGACTCACAGCCAAGCAAAACCAGCACTATTAGAGACAATTGAATTAACTTCTTCATTTTTCTTAAGATTCAGGAATCTGGAATGCATCCAATTCGTTATATTTTTGAAAATACTCGATGACTTTTGCAACAAGGTAAGCCTCCTGCTCAGCAATGCCCCTCACTGGAACAGGCTGTACTTCATTCCAGTGTGGCCAACCATCCTGATCCCTGCCAACAAACTCAAAACACCCTTCACCCTCCAGCAGAGTACAGACGGCCACGTGCATGAGGTCCTGCTTCTCTTCTTTTGTAAATTTTTGCCTTGAAAACCTCCCCAATTCCTGCACTCCAATTAAAAACAAGACCGTCTGCAGGTCGGGCAATGAATCTTTTTTCATTGCCTGCCGCACGATATGCCGCACCTTAAGCCATTCAAATTCTACTTCCCAGGATTCCATCTATATTTCCGTTCAGGTCTCAAAGGCACAAAAATACGAAATCTCAGTTAGTATTGGCGACGATGTCAGATATTCTTGTGATCAATGCATCCTGTCCCCCCGAACAGCCCTCCGACGCATGATGTCAGCTTCAAATTCAAGCATTTCCTGCCACCTTGCCTTTACTTTCTCTTCAGGACAATACAATTTTGCCAGATCCAGAAACGTGCGGTAATGCCCTGCCTCCGATACCATAAATTCATGGTAAAAGTCTTTTAGTTTTTCATCAGAGATATGCAGTGAAAGTAATCTGAACCGTTCACAACTTCTTGCTTCAATCATTGCTGAAATTAATAATTTGTCCATCAGCCGCTCTTCTTCCTTCCCCCCTTTTCTCTGAAATTTCAAGAGTTGCGTCACGTAATCATCAGACCTGTTTTTCCCAAATGTATATCCACGCAGTTTAAGCTCCTTCAATACTTTGCGAAAGTGGCCCCATTCTTCTGCCACAATCGGAGTGACTTCTTCTACCAGTTCCGTGCGATCGGGGTGCTGAATAATCAGTGAAATGCAGGTCGACGCCGCTTTTTGCTCACAATACGCGTGATCAGTCAAAATTTCATCAATTGATTTTTCGGCTATATTCACCCAAAAGGGGTCCGTGGCCAATTTTAATCCCAGCATACTCAAATTCTTCGTTACTCATTTTTAAAAAAAATCGGTTCTAATTTTTCTACCTTCACCTGGTATTCCTTCCAGGCGCCCTGTACAAATGCATCCACAGCCTTTGTCGTCTCCCGAAGGAAAACCCTTGCCTTTTCAATAGCTGTCATCGCATTTTGGCCGGGAATCTTCCAGGATGAACGCACATAGCCTCCAGCACCAAATAAGACACTGTTCAATTGGTCAGGATCTCGCTGAATCCCTTTCTGGTTTTCAGGTTCCACAAAAAGATGGGTCAATGAATCCAGTCTGGTCTGCAAGGATTTATGCATAGTTTTAAATTCCTTTTTCACCGAATCAGGCTGCCATTCCAATAGTTTTTCAACCAATGCAATGGATTTTTTCGCCTCCTGGAGCCTATCAAAAGATTTCTTCGCTGATGACGCCATGCTCATTAGTGTATCCTGCCATTGACGCACAACTTTCATATCTTCCATTGAACTATTATTTCTAGGGTCGGCTTTGACTTCTACTTCAATGGAATCTTTTTTTCCATTCCATTCGGCGATAACCTGATACCTTCCCGGCAACACATTGCTTCCTCCCGGCATATCGTCATCTTCTTTGGCTTCGTTGCGGGAAGGGTACCGAACACCTTCTGCTTCCAGACCCCAGCTGACCCGGTTAAGTCCCTCCTCCAGCTTGCGCTTAAATCGTCTCACTACCTTTCTGCTGGAATCGTAGATGGAAATCTGCACTTTTGCCCCTTTTTCCTCACCGGAAGGTTTGGCTCCAGACTTCTCTTTGTCTTCTGATTTTTGGTCACCTTTGTCTTTGGGAGCCGGTTTTCGCCAGATATTCAGCCCAATGCGATCATAAGCGCGGTTATCTCCCTTAAACTCACCCTGCCCGCTAAATCTGACTCCGTCATAGGAGCGGTAACTTACCAGATAGCCGGGAGAAGAATGGATCATGTCAAACTCTCTGTCAAAGAACGACATTCCTGCGGCTGCAATTTCCCTCAACGGATGGATATCGTCAAGAATCCACAATGCCCTGCCAAATGTACCGATGACCAAATCATCTTCTACAGGGTGAATTTTCATATCACTCACCTGTACCTGCGGAAATCCCTTCGTCCAGTGGTGCCATTTTTTTCCTTTGTCAAACGAAACATACAGTCCGACATCCGTTCCTAAAAACAACAAATTTGGCTGCTTGTGGTCCTGCACGATGCTAAGGGCAAAACCTTTTACCTGACTTTCATCAGCGATGCGCTCCCAGTCATTGCCGTAATTGGTGGTATGGTACACATAAGGGGCTTCGTCATTTCGCCGGTAATTATTAGCTACAACCCAGGCTTCAGCCGCGTTGACAGGAGAAACAAGAATGTAGGGAATCCAGCTGCCTGCTGGTAGGCCAGATAATGATTTGTTGCACTGCTTCCATGAATTTCCGCCGTCGCGCGTCAATTGCAGATGACCGTCATCAGTACCTACCCAGATTACCTGCCTGTCAGCCGGACTGGGTGCAATCGCCAGAATGGTGGTGTGGTTTTCGGCATTGGTGGCATCCATCGTCAACCCTCCGCTTCGGTCAGCACGTTGCTTCGTGGTGTCATTGGTGGTGAGATCCGGGGACAATATTTTCCATGAATCACCGCAATCATTGGAGTAATGCAAAAACTGGCTTCCAAAATAAACTCCACAGTCTGCAAACGGATCCTGTGCGATGGCTGCATTCCAGTTAAAGCGCAATTCCACCTTCGGATCAGGATGGTTGGGCTTGACAAACCTCGTG
>JAJTEZ010000164.1 GCA_021298335.1 Saprospiraceae bacterium
TTGTCACCCGCGTTTTGGGTGAAGTACCCAACCCTGCCGGCGGACCAGCTTACAACGGAGTCATCACGTTTGGCACTCCCCACCTTGGAGCAGCAATTGCTCGGACTCTTACAGGGTCTGAAGCAAAAATCAACCTATTTTTATCCAAAACGTGCAAAGGACTAGCGGCAGGTCCTGCTTCAGAAGCGATCAATAACACTGGAGCCATGGGCAGGTTAGCTGTCACTTTCGGATTAGCCGGTGGTGTGTTGAATGAGGCGTGTGATGCAGGAGTAGGTTATGGCTTCCCACTGGTCAGAAAATTTTTAGAAACAGGCCTCGAAGGGCAACTTACACCTGAGGCTGCCTCTGTATTACCTCCTGTGCCTACAGGTAATAAAGCAGCGTTTTTTGGGGTGGAAGACGACGATGATGAAACACTGACCCCACGTTTTATTGGAGCCGCCCTACATTCAGCCAACGACTTTCCTCTGTATGGTGCAGATGAGGCGGACGGACTTGGTCTTACACTGGTGAATAATGAATTGAATTTTTACAATTCCAGATACAACCACTGGGACAATCAGAATGCTCCCTGGTGGCTTTGGCTGACATGTCCCACATGCGCCGTTGCGGAAGAAATCCGATACCACCAGCTGGCAAAAAGCTGGAAAAAAGGTGTCGATTGGTTTCAGACTCTAAATCCCACATGGAAAGAACTAATTGGAGCAATGGAATCCACTGTTGTACAAACAGGATGCCAGTGTGATACCTACTCAAACGGGAATCTTGATTATTCGCAGACCTATTTTGGAGTGACAGATTGTGAAAGCTATGAAAGTGGAGGGTATGCAGGATGGACAGAATGCAACCCATATTATGAGGTGACTTACCAAAATAAACCATCCGATGCCTTTATTCTGCAGGAATCAGCAATGAACATGCCAGGTGCCAATTACGAACCCATAGAAATGGTAGGTTCCAACCACCTGCAGATGAGAAATGACAGTGAAATGGGCAAAGCCATTGATGCAATTTTTTTATACGGCTCGAATAAAGAATATTTTAAAACTGCGACAAGGTAACTTAATACTGTAATGCGTAAAAAAGATAAAAAACAAATGAAAAACATGAAAAATATGATGTTAGCCTTTTTCATAGTGCCTTTGCTCATCTCTTGTGCAGACAATGATCCTGAACCACCTGTTGAGCAAACAAAAGTTTTTGAAAAAATCTGGAGTACCAGAATTTATGAAGCTCCCCTGGAAAATGTTGGATCAGACAACGCATACATATACAAAGATTGGTACATCGTGACTGGTGATCACTGGTCACACCACGATCCCAGTTTGTATGCCTATGACACAAAGACTGGAAAACTAGCCTGGAAATGGAAACAAAACGGAAAATATCAACAACCTGGACTTATATTAAGCGGAAAAGATAATATCCTGATTTTGTCCGATACAAAGGGGATATTAGGTTTTGATATTGAAACGCAACAAATTCTATGGGAGCATCTTCACGGCGAGAGTATAAGATACCTGGGCGCTGTGGGAGAGTTGCCAATTTATGGGAATCACGTGTATAAAATCTTAAACTTTGACAATTATTATGGGCCTGAATGCCTTGTTAGGTACCACATTTTGACAGGGAAAGAAGAAAAGTTGAGTACTTTTCAGCTTTCAGAAAATCAAATGTCTCCGAATCTATCACCACCTGCATTATGGTTGCATCCGGAAACGAATGATTCAATTCTGGTTATGGTCAATCAAATTCAGAGAGCTGACTTGCCGCCGGAAAAATCGCCCACGGATATAATTGCATTCAATATGACGACGAAAAAGATTGAATGGAAATTGGAAGGGTTTACTCCTTGGGGTACAAATGGCTCATACGCTCCGGTGGTATTTGAAAATACGATCATGGTTGCAGGAGACTGGAGCATATACGCAATAGATTTGTTTACAGGCAGAATTCAATGGCGAACACAGTTTCCAAACCTTCCCCGGGTAGGAAATTTCACGACCACAAAACACCTGCTCATAGAAAACAGACTTTATGTCAATCCTGCCGCAAGAGATGTCATGTGTCTGGATGCCGATTCGGGTTCTATTGTTTGGCACAATAAAAATGCTGCCTCAAACTGTAGCCTGAATATGTTGTACCATAAAAACAAACTCATTATTGGAAGCAAGGGCCTGGGCTCGGTAGTCATTATGGATGCACTGAGTGGACATGTAATCCATACCGAACAAGGGGATCGCAACTTCTACACTGATGTGTTATATGATAAGACTACAGACATGTACTTTGTACAGGATTTTGCACAGGCCGTAGGCTTCAAAATCAAATAAATTCAGGATATTTGTCATCAGAAAGTTTGACATTAACACCCATGAAGTGAAGAAAAATTTGATTGTACTTGCTGCATTTTTCTGCATGAATTTTCCGACAAATGCTTTTTTACAGATTCGGAAAAACCAGATTCAAGCGAACATTGGATCGAGGAAAAATATCTCACCTTCACTGATTGTACCGGTCATTTTGATTACCGCAGGCACAACCATCGTGCTTACCAATGACAAAACGCAGCTAGACGAACAAATAAGGGAAGCTATACGAGGAAATGGAAGGCTTTCGGTGGATGATTATCTGATTTATGTACCACTGGTCACCGATATTGGGCTCTCACTGGGTGGTGTTCGTTCCAGACATAATATTACAGACAAAGCACTGATCTATGTATTGGCTACATCTATCAATGCGCTATTGGTATATCCTGCCAAATATCTGATCGGCAGAGAGCGTCCAGACAAAAGCAACCTGGTTTCTTTCCCATCGGGTCATAGCTCCAATGCTTTTGTAGGCGCCACATATTTCTGGAATGAGTATCAGGACATTCACCCAGTTCTGGCGGGAACGGGTTTTGCGAATGCATTGGTTACCGGGTTATTCAGAATATATAATGACAAACATTGGGCGAGTGACGTCATCTGTGGCGCTGGAATTGGCATCCTAAGTGCGCATTTAGCAGACTGGTTGTATCCCAGCCTTAAAAAAATTGTCCCCAAATCAGATAAAATTGTGTTGAAACCAATAGCCTCCTCAAATGGATTTGGTATAGTCATAGATTTTTAATGCCCCCTACAATCACAAGCAAAGAATTGAGCATTTGTCTAATCGAATCAATTAAATTGATTATTTTTAATGTAAATTTTATTAGGTACTTGTAACCAGTCACTCAAAGAGCGACAACTTAAAATTTAGCATATGAAATGCGCATGAGGCGACCACACAAAACACCATGATTATTTCTCATAAGCATTCCATATGACCTTGATAATCAGTCACTAAGAGAGTGACAAACTTAAAATAAACATATGAAATCGACATGAAAAACAAAACATTTAACTCGCATTCATAAATGATTTGTTTTTCCAAGATTCCATTTGGCATTCGTAACCCGTCACTCAGAGAGTGACAACTCAAAATTTTGTAAATGAAACTCATTTTCACCATGTTTTTTGCAGCAAGTCTCATCGTTACAGTATTTGCCCGTAATCCGGATATTGTGGTAATCTGGATTGGAGTGAATGA
Source organism: Saprospiraceae bacterium (assembly GCA_021298335.1). Taxonomy (GTDB): domain Bacteria; phylum Bacteroidota; class Bacteroidia; order Chitinophagales; family Saprospiraceae; genus OLB9. Next base: position 3,580 of record JAJTEZ010000164.1, read on the forward strand.
TGTCTGGCATAAAAGTTCTTTTGGCACAGGAAGTGACCTGAATAAATTTGAACTTATGTATGCTGACATCATTAAAAAACTCCAAGCCAGAGGCATCAAGGTGTTTTGTGCAACCCCTGCCTGTATCGGCGAAAAAACTGATTTTTCCAACTCACAGGATGGCGACCTTAATGAATTTTCAAAAGTAATCAGAAAACTGGCAACAGAGCATCTGACAGGTTTGCTGGATTTCAGAAAATTATTTCTTGAACACAATCTGGCTAACAATGGTAAAAATGAAACAAAAGGAATATTAACAAATGATGGAGTACACCTCAATGAAAAAGGAAACTCCCTCGTTGCGGATGCAGTTTGGCATACCGTCTTATTTCCTGAACATTAAATTTTTACAAAAATTATAAACTGATAAGGATTCAGTACCAGATGCTGATCGTCTTTACCTACTTCCGTTTCCAGTCCTGACCATACATCTCTAATTTTCGTTTGCTCAGGCCACCCTGCATCTTTCAGTACAAACCACGTTAAGCCGGTTTTATTCGCCGAGAAATTAAACAAGCAGATGATACTTTCTGAAGCATCATATCTTTTGAAACCTGCTACATGAATATTGTGACATGGGAGCCAGGCAAGATTTGATGTATCACTAAAAATTGAATTTGCCTTACGTATACGAATCAGTTTCTGGGTCTGTGTAAATATTCTATGTTCAATGCTACCTTTCTTTTTCCTAATCTGATTCTTTTCCCAGTTTATTTCAGGTCTGTGCATCCATCGGTTGTCATAATTTTTGGCCGGATCCTTTTGATAAGAATAAGCGTTCAAATAGCCGCATTCATCACCATAAAACAGCACAGGAATGCCACCGATAAAAAGTGATTGTGCTTGCATCAGAATGATCTTGTTGATGGAAAGATCCACCTCTTCAGGTCGATTTTTTTCCAAAGCAAATTCCAGACCACAAAGAGACGCCAGTGTTCCGCTGATGCGTGCATCATTCGTTTTTGGATTGACTCCAAAAAGGGCGCCCCTTGCGGGACTTCCTGGAAATTTGCCTGAGTAATATTCCTTAAGAAATTCACGATGCCTGGCAGGTTGAAAACCGGCTTCCTGAATCATTGTATCGTCATATCCCAGTCCAATATCATCATGACATCGCGTATAGGTAATCCAGGTTGTTCCAAACGGCTTTTTTAGCAATTCTTTCTGAGCTGCCATCATTACCCGGACATCGCCCGTAGCGAGGGCGTCCCACTGAAGAGCCATTTGGGTGGCATTATAAGCCAGATCACACTCCCGTCCTACAAAACTACCTGTTCCAAAATATTTCAGTATTTCTGCCGGAGCAACAATTGCCTCTCCCAGTAGGGCCAATCCGGGTGCAACAGATTGTACGCAATGTTTAATGAGTTGAAGGATCGTGTGAGCCTCCGGAAGATTCTGACAGGTAGTACCTATTTTTTTCCAGATGAATGCGGGTGCATCAATTCGCAATACATCGACACCCAGATTAGCGTAAAACAAGATATGTTCCATCATCCGCACAAATACCTCAGGATTCGTAAAATTCAAATCCCATTGATAAGAATTAAAAACAGACATGACCCATTTACCAGACTGAGCATCAAACGTAAAACTTCCAGGCGAGCTGTCCGGAAATATATCTGGCATTGTTTTCTCAAAGTCATTCGGAATCTCTCTGTCATCGTACATATAAAAATACTCCACAAACTGTTGCTCTCCCGCTGATGCTCTGCGTGCCCATTCATGCTGGTCGGAGGTATGATTCAAAACAATATCTAACATGAGATACATACCTTTGGAATGCATTTCCCCGATCAGGGCTTCCAGCTGTTCAATAGTTCCGAATCGAGATTCGACCTTTCTAAAGTCAGAAACAGCATATCCACCATCACTTGCTTCCTGCGGACTTTGCATGAGCGGCATCAAATGAACAAAGTTGACACCCAGATCCAGTAGATATTCCAATTTCTGCCTTAGATCCGATAAATTCATACAAAACCTATCAACGTATAAACTCATTCCCACCAGATCTGAACGAGTAAACCAGGGTGTTACACCTTTTTTTTGTATATCCAGTTGCCGAAGTGCTTGAGATCTTTTCTGAAACCCTTCGATCAATATTTCAGTCAATGCCTCAAAACAATCGCCTCGCTTTGGATGATTGTGATACAAGGAAAGATAAAGCTGATGAATCACATCAAAATTGGAAGATACCCTCATCAAAAAAGAAATACATTCTTCTTCATTGAATGGAATTTTTCGGTCATTGATCTTCTGAGATAAAAATTGATAGATTGATTCCTGATACATACATTCTACATATTAAAAATATCCCTGCTCAACTGCTTAAACGCTTCCATAGCACCCATATACTCACAGGTTTTAGCCCCAGCAATATTCCCATTTTTGACAATTTTGCACCACGCATCTCTGTCAAGGTTTTTCATGTCTTGTAGCGTAAACTGACTTAACTGGCTTAATACTGCACCCACAAAAGCATCTCCAGCACCGGTTGTATCTTGAACTTTTGGCACTTGAATACTGGGAATCAGCAAAATATCATCCTGATACCGTAATGCCGTCCCCTGACTACCAAGAGTTACAGCAAAAACAGAACTGGTGTTGATTTTCAAAGAATGAATCGCATCATCTAGTTCATCACATTTTGTCAGCAACTTTGCTTCCTCATCACTTACCTTAAAAAAATCAGCCTGATGGATACATTTCCAGGAATTTTCACTGAATAAATCCTTTTCTCCACTAAACAATAAGTGCCGGTAGTTCGGATCAAAACTAACAAAAAGTCCATTGGTTCTTGCCTCATTCAATAAGTCGAAATACGTCTTATGCAATGATCCTCCAAGAAATGCCGTCGCCGAGCCTAAGTGAAGTATTCCATAGTGCTGTAGCGAAAAATCCGGAAAATCCTCTTTCATCAAATGACCATCGGCTCCTCTGCTAAATACAAAGTCCCGTTCTCCATTTTCCATCAAAGACACAAAAGCCATAGTGGTAAAATGACGCAAATCCTTTTTCATGAGGGATGTTCCTACACCAAAACTTTCCATTTCTTTGATCAGCTGGACTCCAAAGGGATCACTTCCCACACAAGCCATAATATCCACAAATCCCCCCAAAGCTGCAACTGCAGCAGCCACATTCGTTGGTGCTCCTCCGGTTTTCTTTAAAAAATGCAGGCCCTCTGAAAGTGAACTGCCCTTGTCGGTGCATATCATATCAATCAGCGCTTCGCCGACACAAAGTACTTTTTCCATTGTTAACTATTTGTGATCCACTGATACAGAAATGCTGCTAAAAGGCCACCACACAAGGGTCCCGCAACTGGAATCCATGCATAGTCCCAATCATTGGCTCCTTTATTGCGTAGGGGTAAAAACGCGTGTACAATCCTGGGACCAAGATCCCTGGCTGGGTTGATGGCATAACCTGTAGGTCCTCCCAAACTAAGACCAATTCCCAAAACCAGCAAGGCAACCGGAAGTGCATTGAGTGCACCAAGGGAGTGGGTAGGCGCAACCATAAAAAGAATAGTAATCACTAAAACAAAAGTCCCAATCGATTCCGTAAGGAGATTATGTTGCGTTTGGCGTATCGCAGGACTATTACAAAAACAAGCCCTGATCGTTTCAGCATCCATCGTGGCATCAAAATGCTGCTTGTAGGCCAGCCAGACCAGAATTTGTCCCATTATTGCCCCTGAAAACTGGGCCAGAATATAGCTTGGAACCAAATTCCAATGGATATTTTCTGTCACAGCCATAGCCAGTGTCACGGCAGGATTCAAATGTGCACCGCTGAAAGGTGCTGAAATGATGACCCCAGAAAAAACCGCAATTGCCCATCCAAAAGCAATCACAATCCAGCCACTATTAAACCCCTTTGTATGCTGTAGAACAACGTTGGAAACCACACCATTTCCTAATAGAATTAGGGTAGCAGTACCGATAAATTCAGATAAAAAAAGATTCATGGATTGATTTTTATTGAATAAAAAGTGATTTTACACGTTGATCGCTGAAACTGCTTTTTGCCAGCCACTGTACAAAGCTAAAGATTGGGACTTATCCATCATGGGGGCAAAATCTCTTTCTGCTTTCCATTGCGCCGCAATTTCTTCCCGGCTAGACCAAAAACCGGTAGCCAGTCCTGCCAAATAAGCTGCACCCAGTGCCGTAGTTTCTGTTACCGTAGGCCTGACTACTTTACACTGTAATATATCAGACTGAAACTGCATCAGAAAGTTGTTGACAGTTGCACCCCCATCCACTCGAAGTTCAGAGATTGGAATGCCAGCATCCGCCTCCATTGCTTTTAGAACATCCATTGTCTGGTAAGCGATACTTTCCAAAGCAGCCCGAACAATATGTTCAGCCGAAACCCCTCTCGTAATGCCATAAATCATCCCACGTGCATGCGGGTTCCAGTAGGGAGCTCCCAAGCCTGCAAAAGCTGGCACAACGTATACGCCCAATGTATCTTCGACAGATCTGGCCAAAGCTTCTGATTCACCTGCACTTCTGATCATCCGCAAACCGTCACGAAGCCACTGCACCACAGCACCGCCCATAAAAACACTTCCTTCCAGGGCATATTCTGTTGTACCATTCAGTTTCCATGCAATAGCGGTCAGTAACTTATGACTGCTTATAATCGGTTGGGGGCCGGTATGCATCAGCATAAAGCACCCTGTTCCGTAGGTGTTTTTGACCATGCCGGGATCTGTGCACATTTGTCCAAACAAGGCTGCCTGTTGGTCTCCAGCAATGCCCGCAACCGGAATAGAGTGAGATGTCAATACTTGTTGAGTGTGTCCATACACCTCACTGCTGCTCCGTATTTCCGGTAGTATACAAACAGGTATGTCAAATAAATTCAGCAATTCCTCATCCCAGTCACCCCGATGGATATTGCATAGCATGGTTCGGGCTGCATTCGAAACATCAGTCATGTGACACTCTCCCTGTGTCA
>JAJTEZ010000005.1 GCA_021298335.1 Saprospiraceae bacterium
AGCATTTGCTCACATGGAGAATCATGGCAGGATCTATTAACTCCATATTTTTATGGATACAGAGTTTACAGGTAAAATCCGATTTGAGTTTACAGCATTAGTGTGGCAGCATTCTTCCTCCGGTCACTGGCATTTTGTCTCCCTGCCTGAAGATAGTTCAGCTGAAATACGGACCAGTCTACAGTGGCAGGAAGAAGGCTGGGGTCGATTGAAAGCCAGGGCAAGACTTGGAAAAACAGACTGGGATACTGCCATTTGGTTTGACACCAGGCATAACACCTATTTGTTGCCCATAAAATCTGCTGTCAGAAAAACAGAAAAAATTGTTCCCGGAAAAGAAGTTTGTGTGACAATTTGGGTTTAATCTCGTGAATGTCTACCTTTTACCCTCAATTTCCGGTGTTGGAATTATGTAACCAGTCACTCAGAGAGTGACAAACTAAAGTAAACACATGAAAATACTGATCACCGGCGGTGCAGGCTTTGTAGGTTCCTCGTTGTGCCTGGCACTAAAAAGCAGATATCCGTCATATACAATCGTCGCTTTTGATAATCTGAAAAGGCGGGGATCTGAAATGAATCTACCGGATTTATACGATCATCATATTGAATTTGTCCATGGTGATATCCGAAATGAGGAAGATCTGGATGCCGTCGATGGATTTGATATCATGATCGAAGCATCAGCCGAGCCCTCGGTATTGGCCGGACTAAATTCGAATCCAAACTATGTGATTCACAACAACCTCAATGGTTCCATCCATTGCTTTAATGCCTGTCTGAAACACAACGCCAAGCTGATCTTTCTGTCTACCAGTCGCGTATATCCTGTCGAAAGAATTGAAAATGCCCATTTTATCGAAGAAGAGACCCGATTTTCCTTTTCGGAAAAACAAAATGAACCAGGAATTTCCAGCTTAGGGATTTCCGAAGACTTGAATTTAATGGGGTATCGTTCGTTTTACGGCACGACAAAGCTGGCATCAGAGTATTTTATCCAGGAATATGCTCAGTTTTATGGGCTTCAAGCAGCAATTACCCGGTTTGGCGTCATCGCTGGGCCACGACAAATGGGAAAGACTGACCAGGGCGTCGTAACCCTCTGGCTGGCAAAACATTTTTGGAAACAATCCTTAAAATATATAGGCTATGGAGGGTTTGGCAAACAAATTAGAGACATTCTTCATATCCAGGACCTTACAGATCTGATAGATTTACAGATACATCAAATGGAAAAATGGAAAGGTAAAGTCCTGAATGCGGGAGGTGGTCTTCACTCAAGTGCTTCACTTCTCGAAATGACTCAAATTTGTCAGAATATCACAGGACATAGAATCAAAATTGATTCGGATCTGCAAAACCGGCCGGCAGACCTTAGAATGTATATCACTGATAATTCAAAAATTCTACATGAATCCGGCTGGCAACCCAAATTGACTGTCCAGGATGTTTTCAGAGATATTTATGAATGGATTCATACCAACGAAAAAACTTTAAAAAGAATCCTGCAATGACTCCGGAGAAATTATCATTCCATCTTATTAACTACATAGAAAGAAGGTCCTCAGAGAAAAACTATGTGTTCAAGCTTGCCTTAGTTTTGATGTGTTTGTCCTGGATGTTTGCCACCCCGATTGTCTTGTTGTTTTTTTTGAAAGATCAAATGCCCTTTGCCTGGGAGGTGGTGATGCAGAAATCTCAAAACTTAACAAGTAATCTGGAACAACTTGCTCCGGGTTTATGGCTTTCAAAAAAAGTATTCAGGTTGACAATACCGGTATTGATAAACCTTATGTACCTTAATCCTACTATCGTTATATTGTTTCAAATTGCAGCAGGGTACCTGACCTCTGTTTCTTCCTACAAATTATCGTTTCGCCTGTTAAAAGATCCTGTTCAGGCTACTTTTCTTACAGCGGGACTTGCCTTCTTATATTTTGGCAGAGCTGCGTATTTTGAATATGATTATTGCTGGTTCGATGCTTTTTCCTACATCTTTATCCTGCTGGCAATGCAAAATACAAATGCAGTACTTGTGTTTTTGTTTTCCTTTATGGCTTCGTGGAACGATGAAAGGGGGTTTATAGCATTGTTTGTCGTCTTACTTTTTCATCAGTTTGAAAATTTAAATGATTCTAAAATATATATTTGTGATGTCTTCAAAATTAACAAACGTGTAGCCGCGGTACTCGGAGCAGCAGTTTTATATGTTGCTATCAGATTGTTTCTGTCCATGCAATTTGATATGCATACACCCCTAAATGGAGCAAATTTTCATGTATTTAACCGCACATATTATTACTTTCTGATTGGAAACCTAACGTTTTTTGAAGGATTCTGGCTTCTTTTAATGTTTGCATTGATTTTACTTTTTTATAGAAAAGATTACCTCAGACTCATATTGCTGACCAGTTCATTTTTAATCATTATGGTCGTATCTTTTTGTGTCTCTGACATCACCCGAAGTGGTGCTTTTGCCGTACCCCTGGTTTTTATTGCTGTAGATTATCTCAAGCAGAGCCAGAGTGTTTTAACGATGAGAAAGTTGTTGTTTCTTTGTTTGTTGGTTTCTTTTTTCATTCCGCCTGTTTTTGTTTGCGCAGACTGGACGGCAAAACAATGGGTAAACACACAAACTTTGGTTTTTCTGATTAAGCAAATTTTTGACATTCTGTAGGGCAGTATCCGTATACATTTCCAGTCACGGCATTAAAGGTCATTGTTTTTGAAAATGATTTCATAAAATCCACCAAAACCATGTTTGATCCTTTTCACTTCCTGAAATCCCAAATGATCCAATGTGTCATGAATTTCATTACACGCTCTTTTTTTTAGATACATATCATTGACATGCTGTTCTAGCTGAATATATTTGATTTTTTGCGCAGTTTCCCTCGACAACCCTATCAGACAATTTAATTCATGTCCTTCCACATCCATTTTCAGTAATTCTATTCGGTCAAAATTCATTAATGTCAGTTCGTGATCTAGGGTACTTACAGTGACTCGCTGCTCCTCAATAATCAGGTCTTCGACGTTTTTTACGCCCAAAATCTGAGACTTCTTTTTCTGATAATCACTCTGATAATTCAGATCTTCAAAACTTGAGGTCAAATCCAGAATATTTACCTTCAACAACTTGACTCCTTCCCTGTCAGAAAGCCCTTTGTTGCTAATTTCAATGGCCTTACAAGCGTGATATTTGTGTCTTAACATATCGGCCAACGCCTGATTCGGCTCATACCCAAAGATTCTGAATTTGTTTGAGATGCTGAGAAAAAAGTCTATAGATTGCCCGGTATTTGAACCAACATCAATGATGACCCCTTCCTTGTTCAACAACCCCGAATAAAATCTTTTTAGCCTGGGATAGAAAAAAATATTTTCATTGATTTCTATCAATCTTTTGATGATAGCTACTCGCATATTTACTCTCATTATTTAACAAACCGTTCTCTTACTATGCAAAACATCAATTGTTTGATTGGAGAATTCGAATTTTTCATCAGTTGAAATGTTTCAAAAAAATAACTCCACAATTTATCACCTATACTGCTTAGATTTCCTACTATGCTTGTAAAAAATGAATAAATCAATCTTTGTTCTATCTGAAACCTCAAAATGATATTTTTCTAAATCTTGTGCTTTGGAAAAACATCTGTTAAAACTTGATGAAAATTTCAATTGACCTGCGAAATCGAGACAAAAAACGGTACTTTTATGAGCCTTTTAGTATAAAAGACATGTACTTGATCATAAGTGATAATTTTCACCCTTTATGGGTAATTTTATTTTTCTTCTGATGCAAGCCAATGAAAAAATGTGAGTTTCTATTTCCAAGATCGTATGTCTATCAATATTACTTCATTCTTTCAGAAACATGATTTGATCAAAAAACTACTGCTTTTTTTAGTCACTATTTATTTGTTTCCAAAAAACATTTGGAAATCGCCGGGGATTGGCCTTGACCCTTCCTGGGAACTTTCCCTGAATCTAGCGTTAAAACACCATCTTGTCTGGGGAAAAGATATCGTATTTACCTATGGACCATTGGGCTACCTAAGTACATTTATACCTGTTTATGCCTCTTCGTTTTTAATTGGCCTTTATACCCTGTTTGTCACCTTCATGGCAGTTTTTTTTCTTCGCTATGTCTATAACGCGGCAAGTCAAAAAAATGAACTGATTTTTATAACTGTATTTTTATTCTTCCACGGACATTTTTTATTTCTTAGAGATTCCGTTTCACTTTATTTCTATACTTTATTTTTTCTTCTTCACTATCTAAGGCATCAAAAGCAGTTTTCCCTCGTGATCGCTTTACTCTGTTGCATTGTAGCCTTTTTTATGAAAGTAAATACTGGCATCATCTTGCTTTTTATTTTTTTCGCGTTTATACTTTATGGCTACCTCAGGTCTATGCTGAGTCTGAAAGCAGTTCTTATCTTCCTTTTCTCCTTTATTAGTATTGTATTTACTCTTTCTCAGCTATTGAATGTTGATTTAATCGGATATGTGGCAAACAGTCTGCCCATAATAGATGCATACAATGATGCGATGGGAACCTTTCCCGGAAAAATCTTATTGTTTTATGCTGCTGTCATCATTCTTTTAACCATTGTGCCATTTATAGTAAACGTAAAAAAACTCATTTCGTCCGGCAATGAGATTTTTCTTTTTCTAAATGTATCTCTGCTCCTTTACGTTGTGTGGAAGCAATCGTTTGTAAGATATGATGGTGACTTGCACACAAATCTTTTTTTCATTTGCAGTCCATTCATCATCTTAAGCACCTTGCTTTTTTCAAACGTTTCTGAAGTAAAAAATTACTTATACACTGTGTTTTTTGTATCCTGCATGATTTCGCTGGCTGCCTTTTCCGGTCCACATTTGAAATATATAAAAGGAAATGTACAGATTATAAATTTGTTTAGAAAACCACCACCCACAACCAACCCATCCCCTGACTCATTAAAAATTGCTGCCCAGAAAAAAGGACGATGGCTACCAGATCGAATGTTGCGTGAAATAGGCAATAAATCAGTTGACCTTTTGGGCTATGAAACATCTTTCATTTATTACAATAATCTGAAATACAACCCACGCCCGATTATACAATCCTACTCCGCATATACGCCGGAACTTATCCGGTTAAACACCGCAAAATACAGCAGTGAGACAGCCCCTGATTATGTATTATACCACATTGGCACCCTGGACGAGCGACATCCGTTTTGGGATGAGTCACCTATTTATCAGGCATTGTTTGAGAGATATGCAATCATAGATACGTTTACTACCAAAAAAATGGGGATTCACGCCTTCCATCACCACAAAAAAGAGCGTAATCAGATCTTCTTGTTTAAAAAGCAGCAGGCTCCAAAAAAAGCTGTTAAACACATCATTTTGGATACTCTGATTCAACTGGATGGAAACATTAATATCCCCAAAACCAACCAGATCCTGTACATGGAAATGGACTACGAACACTCACTGTTGGGAAAGGCTGTACGGATGTTGTTTCAACCGGCACACGTCAGTATGGAATTACACTATGCAGACGGTGATTCAACAGAATGCCGATTGATACTTCCGGTGATGAAAGCTGGCGTCCCTATCAACAAAAAAGTACTGAAACCCCGGGATGCTTATTCGTTTTTTCAGACAAAAGGATTCGAAAACACCTCAGCTACTTCTTTTTCTATTCACGGCAACCCGTTATTTATAAAAAACTCATTCAGAATTCGATTTATAGAACTCAACATCCCCGATTGAAAGATGAATGAAAATCAACCCCCATTCATGATAAAATTTTTAGTATGCAGACAAAAGGTTTAGTTTGTTTAGTCACCGGTTCTTCAGGACTGATAGGTAGTGAATCTGTGAAATTTTTCTCTGAGCACTTCTCGCAGGTCGTCGGCATCGACAATGATATGCGCTCCTATTTTTTTGGTCCTGATGCCTCCACAAAATGGATTGCACACGAATTGCAGGATACTGTCCCGAATTTTACCCAAAAACATACGGACATTCGCAACATATCTGAACTGGAAACTATATTTAATGATTATGGTGCTGATATTCAACTGATTATACACACAGCTGCTCAACCCAGCCATGACTGGGCAGCTAAAGAACCTCTGACAGACTTTGGGGTCAATGCCACAGGAACTTTACACCTTTTGGAAATGACGCGCAAATATTGTCCGAAGGCCGTCTTTATTTTTACTTCCACCAATAAAGTCTATGGAGACACACCAAATTTCCTGCCATTGGTTGAACTTGATGAACGATGGGAAATCAACGAAAACCACAGGTATTATCAACACGGAATTGACGAAGAATTGTCTATTGACCAAAGTAAACATTCTGTCTTTGGAGCCAGTAAAGTAGCTGCAGATATCATGGTTCAGGAGTATGGTCAATACTTTGGTATGAATACCGGTGTCTTCAGAGGTGGATGCCTGACAGGGCCCAATCATTCAGGAGCTCAGTTGCATGGATTCCTCGCTTTTCTCATGAAATGCACCTTGAATAAAGAGCCTTACACGATCTTTGGTTATAAGGGAAAACAGGTACGCGACAATATTCATAGTTTCGACCTGGTGAATATGTTCTGGCACTTTTACAAAAACCCAAAACAAGGCGAGGTGTATAACGCAGGTGGCGGTCGTTTTTCAAATTGTTCTATGGTTGAAGCGATCAGTCTGTGTGAAGAAATTTCAGGTAATAAACTCGCAGTAAGTTATTCGGATTCAAACAGAATTGGTGATCATATCTGGTATATCAGCGACGTATCCAAATTCAAATCCCATTATCCTGAATGGAATTATCGCTTTGACCTGAAGACAACATTGACAGAAATGTTCCTATCTATGAGCCAACGAGGGTAAATTGAATCAATTGTTATTTCAAGCAAACAGTAGATATTCTTCAATGACACCAGCAAAACTCGCAAGCCAGTCCCTTATAAAGTGATGAAGTAAAACACATACAAATGCAATTAAGTGTTGTCATTCCGGCCCACAACGAAGAGGGTTCCATTGCCGAAACGGTAGAGTCCCTTATCAATACTCTAACTGAAAGTCAGATTGATCATGAAGTATTGGTTGTCAATGATCGTTCAACTGATCATACAGTAGAAATATTGCAATCCCTTACACAAAAATATGCTACACTACGGTTTGTCACCAATGATGGGCCAAATGGTTTTGGATACGCTGTCAGGTATGGCCTCGAAAGATTTACAGGAGATTGTGTGGCAGTGATGATGGCAGATTTGTCTGATTCCCCACAGGACCTTCTAAATTTCTATCAAACCATGCTGGAAAAAAATGTAGATTGCGTGTTTGGTAGCCGCTGGATCAAAGGCGGGAAAGTAGTTGATTACCCTATTCTCAAAAAAGCCATCAATCGTTTAGCTAACAGAATCATCAGTTTGAGTATGATGATCAAGTACAACGACACCACGAATGCGTTTAAACTTTACAAACGAGCAACCATCGAAGGGCTAAAACCATTTTTAGCGCCTCATTTCAATCTTACCATTGAGTTGCCTCTGAAAGCAATTATCAGAGGATACTCCTACACCATTGTACCTAACTCCTGGCACAACAGAAAACATGGTGTTTCAAAGTTGAAAATAAAAGAGATGGGGAGCAGATATTTCTTCATTCTTTGCTATTGTCTGATAGAAAAGTTTTTTTCGAGAGGTGACTTTAAAAAATCCATGATTGATTGAACGATATCACCGAAAACCAATTCTTTTAACTGTTGTTAAAGCATCCATGAAAAACGGTTCAATTATACACCAGATACTTTCCGATGCAATTTCATTGGATCGGGTCATAGAAATGGCCTGGGAAGACCGAACGCCTTTTGAAGCCATCGAAAGTCAGTTTGGCCTCAGAGAAGCGGATGTGGTCAGCATCATGCGAAAAACTCTGCGACGAAGTAGCTTCGAACTTTGGAGAAAACGGGTGCATAGTGGGATTAGCCAGAAACACCGTGAAATGCGGTCAGAAGATATTTCCCGTTTTAAATGTACTCGGCAACGGCCTATTTCTCTGAATAAAATCAGCAAGCGGTAATCTCTGAAGCTAAAATTTCCGGTCGAATCCTACCCAAAATAGAATTTTCCTAATCCTTTTTTCCCAGTTTTGAAAGATCCGTGCTGATGGTGATGTAATTGGTTGCGCCTGCTAAATGGTGATACGCCAGACCATAGTCCAACCTGAACACATTTGCCTTTATACCGACACCCAGGCTGAATCCTGCAAGACTTCGAAAAGAGGAAAGCGATAATTCCCTCCTTCTCAGATGGTTGTACCCTCCCCTGATACGGAAATTCTGGTGGCGACCCATCAAAAATTCGCCATTGAACAGCAGATGCCTAAACACATTATCTACTGCAGCAGACAATTTGTTTTGCGGAACCTCTTCGCCAAACAAATCTGTTTCAGGGGCTTTATTGGGGTCGTCATAGCGTATATTCCCCTTATGCAACTGGTGTGCAATGATGGAAAACCGGAAAGGAAGATATCTTAACTTTTTTGTCAGTCCAATCTGGATGTCAAGTGGCAAGCCGTATCTGATATCCTGGTAAGTTGTCAGTTCTGTCCCCACATTTCGGACGAGAAAAGAAAACACCACCCGACTGGAATCTGTGACATAGTTTAATCCTAAATCGACCGCCAAACCAGAAGCGCTGTAATTTTCCAGTCTGCTGAATACGCCTTTCAGATTTGCCCCCAGAAAGAATCTTTCAGCAATTCTTTTACCTGCACCCAGTGTAAATGCAGTTTCAGCAGCAGAGAAAGTTGTTCCATCCTTAACTCCATATTCATCCGCATATTCGAAATTCCCGTAATGTATGTACTGAACTGCCGCATGAACTGTCATGTCTGTCTTTGATAGTTTTCTTCCGTATGATACACTGCCATTTTGAATGTCAGCAAAATGAAAGTTGTGTGCTATGGAGAGCCTGTTGTGCATCAGAGGATTTAAAGATGCCGGATTCTGAAGTCCCAGGGATATATCGTCATCCATCACACCCATTACCTGGCCTGCAAGCGCTGTGCTACGGGCGGAAGAAGGCAAAGCCAAAAACTCAAATACACTCTTTCCAGCAAGTTGACCAAAACCTGGAGTCAACAAACAAATAGATATCAAGACGAACAAGGCTATGATACGTTTCATAATTTTACTTTTATGTATTTACTCTCTGAGTGTCTGATTCATATACACCTATAGATTCGATATCATTGACTTTATCTTGCCAAAGGGGGCATGCCTGGTTTCCACTTTGTGCGACATATTCCGGGTGTGTCACAACGCATCACTTTGATCAGCTGGCCCTTTGAATCATACTGCTCCAACCAGCCAAATTCATCATCACCATCCTTGTAAGTACCCTTCCATTGTATTTGACCATTTGGGTGAAATTCAGTAAATGGCCCATTCTCCAGGTTATCCACCATCGTGACTTCTTCTTTCACCTGCCCCTCTGGGTAATATACCTTTAAGATTCCTGTAATCACATGATTTACGTATTGACTTTCCAGTTTGATTCCTCCTTCTTCAAAATACTGGCGGTATTTTCCGTGAAGCTGACCTCTCTGATCATATGGTTCTTCTACCTCTGGATTCCCATTTTGAAAATACAGAGTTCTTTTTCCGGCCAGGGTATCATGATGGTAAAGGGCGTCCTCTCTCACTTTTCCGTTTTCATAAAACAGGGTATATGGCCCGTGTTTCCTGCCGTCATCATCTAACTGGTACTCCTCCTTCACAGTTCCAGAATCATATCTCGTGGTCACTTTTTTACCTGTACAGGCAGTAATGGCCAACAGAAGCATAAGAAACAACTTTGATCTGATCTGCATATATACCTTTTTTATACTGTAAAACGTCCAAACCTGCCTTGTTGTTAAAAAAAAAGCCGGCTCAGTGGCCGGCTCAATGTTCCTTTGTATTTGGTATTAATAAAAGTTATACCTGTTGTCTTCGATGTCAGCTCCTTTCTTCAGTGACTCCATAAAGCTGAATGATACCTGAAGCCTTGACTCCTGATTTATTCTATACTTTGTACCCAAAGCTCCTTTTTCAACTGTTGGTGGGGTTTTACTGTTTATTTTAGCCACATATACTCCTGTATTTCCGTCAATAGGCTTGGATACGGCACCAGCATTCAAGGCGAATAACTGACCCGCCAGCAATTGCTCCTGGTTGTTCTGTCCTACAATTGCAATGCCATAATTGAAATTGGGTGAATTTTCTACTGTCAGACCAAACGTATTGGCTATGGCATTTAAATCAGTACCGGAAATTTTTGCCTTGATTGTGGCTGCTTTTTTCTCTTTTCTGACTTCGGATTCGATTTTCGATTTTACAGCATCGACTGAAGCTATGCCTGGTTCATCTACAGATTTCAATCCAGCAACTACATAACTGGTCGTTATAGCATTTTCTGAATAGGTGTATACTGTTGGCGAAATGCTGCCGGCTTCTGCATCATCTTCATACGCCCAGCGAATGATATCTCTGCTTGCCTGTCCTCCAGCAAGACTACCTAGAAGATGATCATTGATCTTAATTCCACCAACCTGCTCCACTTTGGCACCATTGCCAGTCAGCTTTTCGAGATCTGCAATGGTCTTTGAATTTTCTAAAGCAGCCATTGCTTTATCCTCAGCAGACTTTTGAGTTTCTTCTGATGCGGAAATTGGCTTGGAGATGTAAGCTACGTTATATTTCATTTCGTTTGTAGAGTAAATTAGTTTCTCCACCTTAATCAGATGCACCCCAAATTGAGTCGTAACCGTGTACATTTCACCCGCTTTCCCGTTGAAAACCGCATCGTTAAATTCAGGGACCATCATGCCGGGAGCAAAGCTTCCCAAATCTCCACCCTGTTGGGCAGAACCCGGATCCTGGCTGTTGTTTCTGGCAGCATCTGCAAATGTCACGGCTCCGCTGTTGATCACATTTTTCAAGCTATCGATATATTTTTGTGCCGATGCCAGTTGAACAGGATCACCATTGGCAACCGTCCGCAAAATATGAGATGCCCTAGCAGAATCTGCGAGCACCTTTCTGTCAATCAGTTTTGCAAGAAGAAATACATTACTCTCCGCATATGGTCCGAAAACCTGTCCTACTGACATAGAGGTAATTGTGTCTTTTACCTTGCCCTGTAGATCGTCTTTCTTAAAAAAAGCTGTAGAATAATATCCACCATTTGTGGTTACAAACAATGAATCGTCTTCCGCAGACTGAAACTCTGTTTTCAATGTTGCAAGATCGCCCCTGACTTGCGCTGTATCGGTCTGGGTTGCCTTAACTTCATAGATTGCTAAAACAAGGTTTCTCACCTCCTCCTTATTCGTAAATTTTACCTCATTCTTTTTGATGTAGGCAGCATAATCTTCGTCTGTCAATTTTACCTGATCATCCGCTATAGATTCATATGGAATTCTGACAAAATCCATATTTATGTTTTCATTGTTGATTTTCTCAACCGCCTCAGCATACCAGGTAGGGGCATACAAAGATTTTGATACAAGATTACCAAGTTTTGTCTGCAACTGAGTCTTCACAACCTGCTTTCTCAGCTCATTAAAACGTGCTGCAAATTCAGGATTAGTTACTGTGCCTTCATCTATTGCCTTCTTGACTTCATTCATCTGCTCTCTGTCCACCTGTCCGGTCTGTGGATTTCTGAAAAATGATTGTACCAGTGGACTAAGGTTTGTTCCAAACTCAAGCTCTGCAAGCTCGTCTGCACCCACGCCAAGCCCTGACGCTTCTGTAATCTCTCCTAAAATAGCGTTTTCAACAAAGTAATTCCATAGAGAATTTCTCGTACCATATACGTCTCCTGAACCACCATATAACGCAGCTTCTGCACGTTGAAAATCAAGGTAGTCAATCTTTGTTCCATTGACCTCACCCATGATTGTTCTGGAACCAAAACTTCCGTTGTTGTTCGCATTCATCATGTCCTGAATGATAAAGCCTCCCAGCGCCACAGCCAAAAGAACAATTATCAACCACATGTTCTTTCTTATCTTACCAATTAATGCCATAGAATCCTTGTTAATTTATAAACTTCTTAAAAAAACATCTTATTGAAAAAGCGGCACAAAGGTAAATTATTTACACTGAAATCCAAATTTACAAGGCGTTTTTACTTGTAATAAAGTGAAATTTAAGGGATTATAAAAACTTCTAATGTATACTTCCCGCGAAAATTTCTAATCTATCGCCTCATCAATGTGTATTGCTGCGGCTTCCAGTTCGTCATAAAAGTCCTGTCCTTTCAAACGTATGATTGCCTCTTTGACAAAACGATAGAGGGGTGTTTTCTTCTCTTTTCCCAAACTACAGGCCGAACTGCAAATATCCCATTCGTCATAATTCCAGGCTTCAAAGCCCGAAATATCGTTGCGAGTCACCCGAATTGGATACAAATGGCAGGAAATAGGCTTGTTGACTGGAATTCTCCCCTCCTGATACGCACGCTCAATTGCACAATACGAAATATGATCTTCACCCCTAAACAAAAACACGCAGGCCCCGTCATCATGACATGTCGTGCCCCATTGGCCCGCTTCCTCATAATACGTAAACGCACCGTCTTGTTGAATTTTTTGCACTGACAAGAGTCCCAGCTCGGCCTGGATCACCTCTTTCCACTCCTGATAGAGTCGCATTTCTTCTGCTGTTACAGGTGCGCCATAATCTCCTTCTGTGCAGCAAGCCCCTTTGCACACTGCCAAATGACAATGAAATGGGGTTTGCACCACATCCAGACTCACCAGTGTATCCTGAATTACAAGCATGATATATAGTTCGATGATTAACTCAACAGATATTAAATTTCCTTATCCAGCTTTAAACCAAGCTTTTGAACCAACTGCGCCAGTTCAGGGCGTTGTTCAACCATATACAGGTATCTTTCTTTTTGCGTCATGGCAACGACTGGTTTTGCCTCTTCAAATTCCGGAAAAAGTGATTTATCTACCTCGATTTGAAAAACAAGCGCGTCTTGTCCTGTCTCATTTCGAAGCCTGTCAAGCAACGGACTTTCCTGCAAAATCATATCTTTGGAAACCTGTGTCGGAACTTTGCAGTGAACGACCCGACCCTCATATTCAATGATTGCCAGCTTTAGCGCTGTCTGCACACTTTTGGAAGGAGTAAACTCGGCATATTCATCCCAAATTTGACGAACCAACTCAACATTAACTTCGTTTCTTGCCGCTTGCTTCGAGACCTCTGCCTGCCTTATGCTGTCCCTAATGGCCTGAAGATCTGTAAACAAATTCTTACCTCCATCCGCAGGCCGTTGTGGTACTTCCTTTTCGGTGACAGAACTCGCAGATTTATTCACCCTCTCTCCTTGAAGCGGTTGTTCTACCGGAGATTCAATTGGAGTTTTTTTTACCTCTATGCGTTGTGTTTGGGTTCGTTCAGGGTTTTTTTTTTCTTCCGAAGAGTCTCCGGTAAAAAGGTTGGTTTCCACCTTTCGGCTAAGAAATGTAACTTTTGCCAATGCCAGTTCTACCTGTAATCGCTTGTTTTTTGCCCGAACAAGGTCAATATCACACTGGTTTAGAATCTGCACTCCTGAAAGTAAAAAGGAGCTGGACGTCAGTTCTGCTTGTCGTATATACCTGTTTTTCATTTCTGTGCTGACTTCCAGAATTTGTGTTGTAGCAGGCATTCGCGCAATCAAAAGATCTCTGAAATGGTCAGCGAGACCCACCACAAAATGGTCAGCATCAAAACCCTGCCGCACTATTTTGTCCAGAGTAAGAAACACTTCAGCCACATCTTCCCGCAACATGGCATCGGTGATGGTGAAGTAAAACTCAACATCCAGGAGGTTTAAGTTTGCAACTACATCTTTATACGTGATCACATTGCCCGTGGAACTTGCGATTTTATCAAAAATGGTCAGCGCATCCCGCATGGCACCGTCTGCTTTGGATGCAATCGTATGCAAGGCCTCTTTCTCTGCCTGAATGCCCTCACTGACACAAATTTTTTCCAGTTGAACAACGGCGTCTGCAATTTGAATGCGTCTAAAGTCAAAAATCTGACACCTGGATAGTATTGTAGGTATGATTTTATGCTTCTCAGTTGTAGCAAGAATAAAAATTGCGTATGAAGGTGGTTCTTCCAGTGTTTTCAAAAATGCATTGAATGCTGCAGTAGACAACATGTGCACCTCGTCGATAATAAACACCTTATATTTCCCATGCTGAGGCTGAAATCGAACCTGTTCTGTCAGTGTGCGGATGTTTTCCACGCTGTTATTTGATGCAGCGTCCAGTTCGAGGATGTTAAAAGAGGCGTTATCATTAAACGCTTTACATGAAGAACACTGATTACAGGCCTCAACTTTGTTGATCGGCTGCTCGCAATTAATAATTTTAGCCAGGATTCGGGCACAAGTAGTTTTGCCTACACCCCGCGGACCTGTAAACAAAAACGCATGAGCCAGATGACCCGTCTGAAGAGCATTTTTCAATGTCCTTGCGATGTGATCCTGACCCACCACTTCATCAAAAGAAGTGGGTCTGTATTTTCGTGCGGATACTACAAACTGACTCATATATCAAATGAAGTTGCAAAGATAGGCTTTTCTAACAATTTCGAAGATGCAGATGTCCTGAACAAAGGCATGACTTCTCTTACCAAACAGATCCTTAAAGAAATATTTCCTGTATCAGTTTTTGCATCTGGTTTGTCGCAGAATAAATGGATATTTTTCCATCATCGAGAGTCCTTGTTAGATTTTCAAAAGTGGATTTTATTTTAGGTTGCTTGAAGGCCTGCTCCTGTATTTCTTGGGCAACCTGCTTTTGAAACCAGTATTTCAATTGGGTTTTCCTTTTCAACTCAAAATAGGATGACTCTGAAGATAAGCGCACGTAAGAATCTATGGATTGTTTGATGTCCTCGAGTCCAATTTTCTCCAGTGAGGATACAAGATGTACCGGGCTTTGCCAGCCTTGAAGTTCATGAAGAAAAAAATGAGCTGCCTGTCCGTACATTTGACGAGTGCGTTCTGCCAAAGCAAGTTGTATCCCGTCAGCTTTGTTGACAACAAACAGATCTGCCACTTCCATGATTCCCCGTTTTATGCCCTGTATCTCATCACCTGCGCCTGGTTGCAAAAGTACAATATTCAAATCTGTCATCCTGGAAACCTCGATTTCTGACTGACCAACGCCAACAGTTTCTATCAGAATGTAATTGAAGCCGGCGGCTTCGCACAAACTGATCGCCTCACGTGTCATATCTGCCGTTCCTCCAAGACTAGAAGAGGAGGGACTAGGTCTGACAAATGCTTTTTCGGAAGATGCCAATGAGAGCATCCGGGTTTTATCGCCCAAAATGCTCCCTTTGTTTTTAGTGCTGCTGGGATCGATGGCGAGTACCGCAGGCCTGCATCCCTGGGCCACAAGAAATGAACCAAAAGAATCGATAAAAGTGCTCTTTCCCACTCCCGGCGAACCAGTAATTCCAATCCTGACCGTTCCTTCTACAACAGGCAACCGTGACAGCAGATTCATGGCAAGACTCCTTTTGTCCGGTATTTTACTTTCTAGCAATGTGATTGCCCTACCCAAAATATATCTGTCTGAGTTTTTCAGCCCCAGCAAAAAATCTTGCAGTTGAAGCTGCGAGGCATGTCTGACCGAAAAGTCCGGATTGACTAAGTCATGAGTGATCTCATTTTTTCCCTTCATCGTATTTGTAACCTTTGTATCACATCGGGCAATTAAGAATTTGTTTCAACTACTCTGCAAATGTGAGCATGACAAAAATAACAAATTCTGTCTTTCTTTACCTTTTTACAAAGATAGATGTCCTTTTACTCCCATAAATGCAAATCAGCCTTCTTTTTCCTGCAATCTTTTACGAAGATCGGAAAGCTACCGGATGATACAATTTGACATGAGGCCCCAGGTATACCCGGCTATACAATCGAATGGCAGAAATCTCAATAAAAATCAAGGTAAAAGCAATGATAATTGGCAGAAAAAACTCACCCTTATGCATATTGGAATACACAATATCCAGTCCTACAAACGTAGGAGAAATCGGAAACCCGGCAATCGCCAATCCTGCAAACAAAAATCCCATTCCAAGCTTTGGGTGCTCATAAATATGTCCATAATGTCCGGCCAAGTCATGAATGGGCTCCTCAACGTTGAGTTTATGTAAACAATAATGACCTACTCCTCCAGCCAAAATCACTCCGCTGAGATATAACAGAGACTCATTAAAATCTATCGAACCATTATAAGCAGCTGCAAATACGATAAAAAACTGTGCGAGCACCAGATACATCCATGCTCTGAAAACAGATTGACGTTCTGTAAACGATTGCAGAACCAACAGGAAGGAGTAAATGCCAAAAAGTCCTGAAAAAATTAAGTCTATTTTATGATTTACATGTCCTAATGACGTAAAAATGAGTCCAATAGCCGATAGAATGAACAAGCCTGTGATAATATATCCGGTTTTAGAAGACAAAAATCGCAATTGATAACCCAAAACTTTAAACGGCATCCATAACACTGAATAATGCAGCTTGTCAAGATGAAATTCTTTCACAGAGAGTATGAATATCGATGACCTCAGCCGGTGATCTTTTTTAAACCAGCTTCGATCACTGGGAGCCTCAAAATGAAAATACTGTTCGTGAATCAGGTAGTTAAGTACTGATGGAGACACCAGCAACTGATAGGCCCGAAGGAATGCATTTCCTGTAAAATGAAGTACCGCCAACACATGAAGCCCTAATGCTACTTCAATAAACATAATACCTATTTGTGCGATGGAAGAATAGCCAATCTGAATTTTTACCGATGACTGCACACTGGCAATACTTGTTGCCACCAGGCTCGTTGTCAGACCCAGTAATCCTAAAAACACCCGAAATATGATCTTGTCTTCCCATAAAGGCTCTACCCGAAGAAGAAGAAAAATGCCTATGTGGACCGAAAGGGCACCGTAAAAAATTGCCGTAGAAGTTGTTGGACCCTCCATCGCGCGCGGCAGCCAGGAAGAAAAAGGTAATTGAGCAGATTTTATAGCAGCCACCACCAGGAAAAAGAAGGGAATCAGAAAAAAATAGGCCGGATTATGTGCCATTTGTTCTGCCCAGCCGTCCGTATTCGCAAGTTCTACAAAATTGATGTTTCTGTCAAAAGCCAGATGGCATAACCAAATAGCTAAAAGCAATGTGATATCTGACAAACGATATAGTGAAACAACTTTAATTGCATTCTTTACCGGCAAATACCTTAATCTGTAATATCCAATGAGAAAGAAGGAAGAAATTCCCAAAACCTCCCAGCCAATAATCAGCGTTTCGAAGTTGCCCGCAAAAATGACAAAATTCAGTCCAAGAAAAAAGAATAGTATATTATTAAAAAATCGCTTGTATCCCTTGTCCCTGTGGAGGTAGTACCTACTAAACCGGACTACCAGAAGGCTTAATATCACGGAAACCCATCCGTAAACCATGGTTAGCCAGTCAAAATATAAATCAAACGAAAGATGACTGTGCCCCTTTTCATAATATGTCAGAATTTCAGTATAGAGCGATTGTCTGCCTGTCGAGAAGAAGTAAACGGTGGTAAATATCAATCCTGCAAAATAGACCCATAGAGTACCTAATGATGCAAAATATAATTTTTTCTCACTCGTTTTTCCTGGCAACAGGGAAACTAACAAACCAATTGCCGGAACCAGTATAAAAAATAGCAATAACTGTGACATCATTTGTGATTTAAAATGTGAATGGGAAGGTTTTCTTTGGTTGCATGCAAAATATGGTTTGTTTCCATCTCTTTTGCTGCTTCAAGAAACTCGTGGATGTCATCGACGCCAGGAACCTTGTCTCCCAACGTTTCCACTACTTCAAAGGATTCATTTCTGAAAAAATAAAATTCTCCTGTTTCTGGATGGACTGAAATCAGATGGACCCATTCATTTCGAAACCATTCGTATAAATCATCCTGAGATTGGATGACTTTCAGGACCACTTCGGGTTTGTGTTCGACAACCATTAACAGCCTGATAGGGTCATGCACCTCTATGGTTTGCAAAGGCAATCCGGGCCTGAGGTCTCCATCGCCGCTGTTTACTACTCCAATCAGCCCCATGACGTGATGAGGCAACTTCGTTCCGGCTCCAAACTTTTGATTGTCAACCCTGGAAAAATAATATTCCAGATTAATTCCGCCACAAACCACAGGCAGAGGCCTGATGACACCCAACAGCAGCTTTCCTTCAGGATCAATCGAATAATCATACGAATTCATAAACGCCCTCCTGTCAAGGAATAGTCCTTTCGTGAGCGATCTTCTTCCCACAATGCACATGGCGTTGGTTCCATGGCCAAACTCAGGCCTCGGTTCAAATAAAGAAACAGACCTGGCCTGAATCGCCCTTCGCACCTTGCGGATGTCGGCATCCGTTTTAATGGAGGCAAATCGCCGTGATCTCTCTTTTGCGTTGAGATCCAGTCCTCTATCAAACTGGTCCCAGTTGACCTGATGCCTGTTGTGGTTTTCGGCTGTCAGTATGTTGAGGTCATAAAAATCCATCAAATCACTGGCAGTATCATGCATTCCTCCTATAAATTGGGTGCCTGGAGGAATTAAAAAACCTCGTTCAGCCAAAATTGCTCTGACCTTCACATGGTTTGCCATAAAGGCAAAAACCCTGGCGTTGACTGCACCCGGTCTACCACTGCAAGCACCGCAATCATAGGCACCATGGTGTGGGTTGTTTGCTGTGCTGGAGCCATGAGAAATCAAATAGACTAATGGTGCAAAGGCCTTCACCAGGCCAATACCTTTTAAGAGACCCTCGACTCTGTCTGCCATTTCTATCAGAGTAAAGCCTATCTGCCATCCATTTTCCCGGTCCTCAGGATGCTTGTTTTCCACAGTAAGCACAGAATCTTTACCCACTCTTGAGAAGGCATTCGGTAATGCGGGGCTTTTCTTTGGACGTATAAGGTTAAGCAATAATTTGATGCCTGCCCAATAACCAAAAACCACGGAATGAACAAATCCTCCAAAAAATGAGTGCGTTTGCTTTTGATAAAAAATCTCTTTCCCATGCTGTACATATGGATCTGTCTCTTTAATCAGATAGCTGGGTGTCACCGGAGCCGGGCACAACTTCTCATAAAACTTACCTCCCTCGGCAAGAAAATGAAACTCTACACCAAAAAATCCGGGACAACCCATGGTTTCACAGTTTGGTTCAATCATCTCCAGGTGGCGCCTGAGCGAACACTCCCGTTCATCAATACATAAGATTGCCTGAAATGATTTTTCCTGCGGTTGATTGGACGGCTTATCTCTGAGATGCTTCAAACCTGTCAATACCTCATTGTAATAGGTCCACTCAAATGCATTTTGCCACATGATAAAGACTTCCTGTAGCTCACTTACTGGTACATCTGCAAATAAATCAGTGGGCTCAACAGAAATCTGATGCGCCAGTGGCTTCCATGTTTCAGAACCCAGTTCCGAATCCAGGCTATCGATTTCAAGCAATAATTCCAGAATAATAAACTCTTCCAGGGTAATCTTTTTTCTATACAGCAGTGTATCTGGCTGTTCTTCCACCATGGCTACCATGCCGGACCAGCCATGATGTCCAAATTGCTGGTCAAACAAATACTCGTGATACAATTCTCTCTTTCCAATCAAAATATCCAGCAACCCTGTGATCGTATAATTGCCGTCAAGCAGGATTTTACGAGCTCTGTGGGTTGAGAAAAAACTGATGTGGCTATGTTTTTCGAGTTCGCGCAACGAACCTAAAAATCCTAATTCAATGTGAGGAAAATGCCACAAAGCAATACCCTGATCCAGGTAGCTTGAAACGATTCTGAAGAGTAAAGGATGAATCCTGTCATCCAGATTGACCGTACATACCGATTTCCACAATGACCTGATTCTGCCTATTCGCGGCTCATTCAAATCATTGTATTCTTCATGGAGAAGCTTTTTTTTCCATGTAGGAACCGATACTTCTCCTTTCTCTATTGAAATCACCCGATTGAGTATGGCTTCAGATATTCGGCCATTTTGGTAAAGTCCCCGATAATCTGACAACTCGAGTGTGACCTGATAACCAAATATCTTTGAGGCCTTAAAAATTGCCTCATAAAATCGGATGTGCTGAAAGGCGTGTAATGTATTGTGGTGAATAAAATCTTTAATTGGGGTCTGAGTAGGCAGATAATGCCTTAATTCATGTAAAGTATGTTCTTCTGAAAACCCAGCATGATGATTATGCATGTGTATGTTTTTTGTTTAGTAAAAAATCCAGCAAAAATTTCCCATCCGAAATGCGTTGAACGGGTGCCTTCCAGAAAATAAAGAACACCAACAGGATGAAACCTATCTTTTTCATATCAACTATAGTTTTTTCTTTCTCGATGCGAGATCGTGATCAGACAGCGGTGTGTGTCCATCCAATCCAATTATCCGGACTATTCCGCCGGTTCGCTCATAATCACGCTTAAAATGATGCAGGTTTTCCATCACAGAATGGTCTGTTAACCGGGTTTGCTGCAGATCAATTGTGACATTAAATCCGCCGGGTATGCTCTCAAGACTGTTTTTAATGCCAATAAAGTTGGTAAAAACAGCCGCTTTATCTACCTCCACATGATACTCATCTTCTGCAAAAGAAATTGAGACAGGTGCTTTAAATAAAGACCTTAAAGGAACTCCGTTGATTACATGTAAAATAAGTTTGAGCAATATGCCAGCTGCAATCCCCACCAGTAAATCTTCCGCCAGTGTAAAAAAGATTGTGGTTAGAAAGATTGCTAACTGCTCTCTTCCAATCTGAAAAGTATGCACAAATTCCTTTGGATGAGCCAGTTTAATTCCCACCGAAATCAACATGGCTGCCAATGCTGCATTGGGAATCATTTCTATGTATTTTGCAGCCAAAAGCACAAAAATCAGAATAAAAAACCCGTGGAAAAAGTTGGCCCATCTCGTTTTTGCTCCGTTATTTACGTTGGCTGAACTTCTGGCTACTTCTGAAATCATCGGTAGTCCACCAAGAACAGAAGTAATCGCGTTGCCAATGCCTACAGCAATCAGGTCTTTGTTGTTGTCTGATTTTCTCTTGTAGGGGTCTAGCTGATCGATCGCTTTGACTGTAAGCAGAGATTCCAGTGAGCCCACCAATGCAAACATTATGACATATTTGATGAAAATACCCGGATGAGCCAATCCTCCAAAATCAACATTCCAATGGATGTTTTCCAGCAAATTTCCGATGTTTACCAGCGCATACTGAGGCTCGGTATGTTGAAAATCCATCATCAACTCTGCCGGAACCGCAATACACAATACGACCAGAGGTGCTGGAAGTTTTCCCAATGTAAATTTCTTTAAATAAGGCCAGCCCATCATGATTGCAAGACTGATCACACCAATCATTGTTCCTCTCGGATCCAGGTTTGAAACAATCTCCGGCAGTGAACCCAGGATGGCCAGAGGACCCTTTCCTTTCATGAGGGCAGGATCAACATTCATCATGACAGGTAATTGTTTTGCAATGATGATGATGCCAATGGCTGCCAACATACCATGTATGGCAGATAAAGGAAAGAAATCAGCCAACTTTCCAAATCGGAATACTCCAAAAAGGATTTGTACAATTGCGGCAACAAACATAGCCCCCAGAGCCAGATGCCACCCTGTCTCTCCCCCCCCAAATTCTGTCACAGATCCAGCAACAATGACTATTAATCCGGCAGCAGGACCTTTTATTGTGAGTCGGCTTCCCGCTAAAATGCTGACTACCATGCCCCCTACAATCGCTGTTATCAATCCCATGATGGGGGGAAATTCTGAAGCTTTGGCTATGCCTAAACTCAAAGGCAGCGCGAGTAAAAAAACTAAAGGCCGGAAATGCCGTCCTGAGGAACTGCTTGATAAGATTCCATATTAACTATTTGTTGAAGTACAAAAAAGGAGTACTCGGGACAAGAATTGACACGCGAATACAGAATTTTGAATAATTCTAAATACTAGACTTCAAACAAATCAATCTTCCAGCAATGGAAAAGGAGAAATAATGATTTTTTGACGTAACCGGGAGGAGTATCAGATAAATCATTGCATTTGTTAAGGAATACCTTTCCTGGCTGCAAAAATTGCCGTATGTCACATGCCAGGCCTTGAAAAGTGCCGATGCTTTCAGTGTCATCTTCTGAAATTTCTGTCTGCTCTTCCTTATTAAAACCGGAGAACTGACCTAAAAAACCCGATTCGTCTTGGGTTTCTTTTGCTGAATTCAAATATGCCTGATCCCCGTGAATAGGAAATTCAATCCTTACAGGAGGAATGGTGCTCAGCGCAAGAAGCTGAAGAATGAGAAAAAAACTTAAAAGCCGCGATACAATTTTCATTGAAAATTGGATGGGTGTAAAAAACTGATAACCCCACCAAAAGTACGGTGGTTTTATAATTCATCACAAAATTCCGGTAAAAAACTAAAAAATCAAGAATCCTCCAATAAGCAATATTATCTGTTGATCATTTTATATACAAAAGGAATTGTAGTAAACAAAACTATGCACAACACAATATATCCAAGATTACTAGATAAGTCGTAATTATATTTTTCTATTAAAAAAGCGTTTAGATAGTGTCCTGTCAACACCATTGAGATCGTCCAGGTCAGGCAGCCTGTAATATTAAATAGCATAAAACGTTGATAATTCATCTGTACCGTCCCTGCGACTATAGGAGCAAAAGTACGTATAAAGGGAATAAACCGGGCGACGAAGATCGTTAATGAACCGTGTTTGTCATAGTACTTTTTAGCATCATTCAAATGCCTGTGCTTAAAAAATAAGGTATCTTTCCCCTCATACAGGCGCTGACCCCCCTTCTTTCCAAACCAATACCCAAAAATATTGCCCAAAACTCCAGAAAATGAAATACATAAAATAATGAGCGTGAGTCTCAGAATTTCGTTTTCTACAGGTATCACTCCTTCCATCAGTCGATTGCTAAAAACACCCGCCACAAACAATAAAGAATCTCCCGGCAAAAAGAACCCAGCAAACAAGCCGGTTTCTGCAAACACCACAAACATAATCAATAGAATACCCCCGTTGGCTACATACCATTGCGGTTGCAGTAAATCTGTAAAATGAAGTAAACTAAACAACCACACAAATTTTATCTCTACTCTGTGTCATAATCAAATTGAAATACAATCATGCAAATTTGCACACTTTCATTGTGATTTGATTGATCTTCACAATCTTTTTCTTTTCCCTTTGCTTTGTCATTTTCTGTTTCGCAGTACCTCCACCACAATAGGAAGCAATGAAACCCCAATAATGCCAAAGATTACTGTTTCAAAATGTTCTTGTATAATGGGTATGTTTCCAAAAAAATATCCCAGCATGGTCAGGCCAACTACCCAGACTATTCCTCCAATGACATTGAAGCGAAGAAACTGTGAATAAGCCATTTCTCCAATGCCGGCAACAAACGGGGCAAATGTGCGCACGATTGGGACAAATCTGGCAATAATAATCGTCCTGCTTCCATGCTTAGCATAAAACGCACGGGTTTGATCTAAATATTTCTCTTTCACAAGACGAAATCCACCTATTTCCCACTGTAACACCTTCAAACCAATCGAACTTCCCAACTTATAGTTTACACTGTCACCCGCTACGGCGGCCACTATCAGGGAAACCAACACAATCCAGAGACTCAGCTCAGCCGACTCTCCCTGCTCATTGATTACACCTGCACAAAATGCTCCTGCAGCAAAAAGCAAAGAGTCTCCCGGCAAAAAAGGCATCACAACAAGACCTGTTTCCACAAATACAATCAGAAACAAAAACACATATATCCAAACACCATATTCCCTGATGAGTGTAAATAAATGGTCGTCAATGTGTAAAATAAAATCAAGTAATGTCTGAATAATTTCCATTGGATGCTGAGGATTACTCCACAAATGTACATGTTTAGACCTTGCTTTTCCTTCTGCTAAAAAGAATTCTAAGAGATTCTTTTTACGGTCTTCTCAAATCAGAAATTCAGGATGAATCTGCATCAAAAATTTGATTGCGCACATCCTGTAAGAGAACTATTGTTGTTCTCTGTAATTCAAGGTTTTAAGAAAAATATTTGGCAAGAAACACACTTGTTTTAAACGCAAATAAAAATATTATTTTATTAAAAACTAAATAAGCAAATTATGCTTACTTTTGCAATGCGATAGTAAATGACTGTCTGTAAACCCTTTGAGAGATGGAGAGTATATCTATTGATGCCATTCAAATGGACTATCTTGCGATTTTAGCGCAATTCGTTATAGCATCAGGTTTTGTTTTGGGGACCTTTTTTTTGACTCATAAGCTGGGGCCAAAGTTTAAAAGTGATAAAAAACTACAGGCTTTCGAATGTGGTCTTGAGTCAATCGGCGATGCGCGTCTTCCCTTCTCTGTAAAATATTTTCTTGCGGCCATCTTGTTTGTCTTGTTTGATGCAGAAATTATTTTTTTCTATCCCTGGGCGGTAAATTTCAGAGAACTTGGCGAATCCGGATTACTTAAAATGGTGCTGTTTGTATCTCCCTTCCTTCTGGGATTTTATTATGTCATTAAAAAGGGTGCATTGAAATGGGAATAAATCCAGAACTGATACCAATAAAAAATGGTCCGGAAATGTATACCGGAGAAGGGTATGGGCTGACTCAAATCGAAAAAGTCATCGGTCTTGCCAGAGCCAATTCCATCTGGCCTCTTCCCTTTGCTACCTCTTGTTGTGGAATTGAGTTTATGGCCACAATGGCAGCCACCTACGATTTAGGAAGATTCGGTGCCGAAAGGCTTAGCTTCTCTCCGAGACAGGCAGATCTTCTGATGGTTATGGGTACGATTGCAAAAAAAATGGGCCCAGTACTTAGACAGGTTTATATCCAAATGGCGGAACCAAAATGGGTGATTGCCGTGGGTGCATGCGCCAGCAGTGGTGGTATTTTTGACACTTACTCGGTTCTCCAGGGCATTGATAAGGTAATCCCTGTCGATGTGTATGTGCCTGGCTGCCCCCCCCCTCCTGAAGCAATTCTCGACGGTATTCTGAAAATTCAGGATCTGATCAAACAAGAGCCTATCCGGCGAAGAGAATCACCGCAGTATAAAGAATTACTCGCGAGTTACGACATACAATGAGTAAGGTAGAAAAAACAGACAACCAGTTTGTCAGAGAAAGCATTCAAAACCAGTTTGGACCAGCCGTAAAAAGCATCGAAGAGAGCTATGGTATGCTCGATATTGTGATCAGCAAGGACACCCTGATTCCTGTAATTACATGGTTAAAAAAAACTGAAACACTTCGGTTTCAGTTTTTGACAAGCCTTTGCGGTGTGCATTATCCGGAGCAGAAGGAATTTGAGTTTTCAGTGGTTTATCACCTGCATAGTCTGACGCAAAATATCCGCATTCGCATTCATATTTTCATGCCTGAATCTGATCTGAAGGTGCCCACACTCACCACCTTGTTTGCCGGAGCCAACTGGATGGAACGGGAAACATTTGAATTTTATGGCATTCAATTCACTGGACACCCTGATCTTCGTACCATATTGAATGTCGAAGACATGAACTATCACCCACTGAGAAAACAATACCCTCTTGTAGACAACACAAGAACTGACAAAGATGATAAATATTTCGGACGATAATTTTCACAATGACCATCGGATTAATGGTCATGTAGAACCGGAGGAAGACATCCGGCAATACAATTACCTTAATTTGGGACCTACCCATCCCGCCACTCATGGCATCTTCCAGAATATCCTGAAAATGGATGGTGAAATCATCGTAGAAGCGGAGCCCACAATCGGTTATATACACCGCGCGTTCGAAAAACTAGCAGAAAACAGACCTTTTTACCAAATACCTACAATCACTGACCGACTCAATTACTGTTCTGCGCCCATCAACAATATCGGATGGCATCTGACCATTGAAAAACTACTCGGTGTTGAAACGCCCAAACGGGTAGATTACCTTCGCGTCATCATTATGGAACTGGCGCGTATTGCTGACCACATCATCTGCAACAGTGTAATTGCCGTCGACACTGGTGCTCTTACGGGATTTTTGTATGTTTTTCAGTGGAGGGAAAAAATTTATGATATTTACGAAGAAATCTGTGGCGCAAGACTCACAACCAATATCGGTCGAATCGGTGGCTTTGAAAGGGATTTCAACGAAACAGTTTTTGCCCGAATTGAACACTTTCTGAAAGAGTTTCCGGCAGCACTCAAAGAATTCGAAAGTTTGGTCATGAGAAACCGAATTTTCATGGATAGGACCATCCAGGTAGGGGGAATATCAGCAGAAAGGGCTCTTGAGTATAGCTTTACTGGTCCAAATCTTCGTGCAGCGGGAGTGGATTATGACGTGCGGGTCATGACCCCCTACTGTTCATATGAGGATTTTGATTTTACAATACCCCTAGGATCTTCTGGTGATACCTATGACAGATTTTGTGTCCGCCAGGAAGAAATGTGGCAAAGCCTAAGCATCATTCGTCAGGCACTGAAAAACCTTCCGGAGGGAAATTTTCATGCTGATGTTCCTGAATTTTACCTTCCTCCAAAAGAAAATGTATACAATTCCATGGAAGGCCTCATTTGGCACTTTAAAATTGTGATGGGTGAGATCAATGTTCCCAAAGGACAGGTTTACCAGTGTGTAGAAGGCGGCAATGGTGAATTGGGATTTTATCTGATTTCAGACGGTGGAAGACAACCTTTCCGTCTTCACTTTAGAAGACCATGTTTTATTTATTATCAGGCATACCCTGAAATGATTCAGGGCAGTATGCTTAGTGATGCCATTCTGACTATGAGTAGCATGAATGTCATTGCCGGTGAACTTGATGCATAAAAGCAGTAAAAATGACAAACTTGCAGGAATTATCTATCAGCACTGAAGCAGCCGAAAATGTCCGGAGGATTATCTCTCAATATCCTGCAGACAAAAAAAAATCAGCGCTGCTTCCAGTGTTGCACATTGTTCAGAATGAAACCGAAGGGTGGCTCACAATCAATACAATGGATAATGTAGCTAAATTGCTCGAAATCACTCCCATTGAAGTGTACGAAGTGGCCACATTTTACTCTATGTATCATATTGAGCCTGTGGGAAAACACGTCATCGAAGTTTGCCAGACCGGACCCTGTATGATTTGTGGATCAGAAAAACTAGTGCACTACCTTGAAAAGAAACTGGGAATCCTTGTTGGACAAACAACTCCTGACGGCATGTTTACTCTGAAAACTGTAGAATGTCTGGGAGCCTGCGGTTACGCACCCATGTTTCAGATTGGCGAAACCTATTACGAAAACCTGACCGAAGAAAAAGTAGATCAAATCCTTGACTCACTTCTTTCTGCAACGTCTTCCAATATATAATGTGATGGCGAGAAAGTTATTACTTGAACTTGCGGATATACCACAAATTCAAAACATCGATACTTATATCAGTCATGGGGGGTACAGGTCTCTGGAAAAGGCATTGAAAAAAATGACCCCTGACGAAATTACTGAGGAAGTAAAAAAATCGGGCCTTCGGGGTCGGGGAGGAGCTGGATTTTCCACGGGCCTGAAATGGTCGTTTCTGGACAAATCAACCGACAAACCCAGATACCTTCTATGCAATGCAGATGAAAGTGAGCCAGGTACATTCAAGGACAGATACCTAATGGAAAAGCTGCCGCATTTACTGATTGAGGGAATGATTCTTTCCAGCTATGCACTAGGGTCAAATACCAGCTATATTTATATCAGAGGAGAATATATGTTTGTGCTGAGAAAGCTGGAAAAAGCCATTCAGGAAGCATATTCCAAAGGATTTCTGGGAAAAAACATATTAAATTCAGGGTTTGATCTCGACCTATACGTACATCCAGGTGCAGGAGCCTATATCTGTGGGGAAGAAACTGCTCTGATCGAATCGCTGGAGGGAAAGCGAGGTAATCCCCGCATCAAGCCCCCGTTTCCCGCAGTTTCAGGGCTTTGGGGTTGTCCTACAATTGTCAACAATGTGGAAAGTATCGCTGCTGTCGTTCCGATTATAAATGATGGCGGAGATGAGTATGCAAAAATCGGATTGGGTAAGTCTACCGGCACAAAATTAATTTCTGCTTCCGGAAATATTCAAAAACCCGGAGTTTACGAAATTGACATGGGTATTACTGTAGAAGAGTTTATATATTCCGATGAGTATTGTGGCGGCATGAAAGATGGTCTGGAATTAAAAGCCTGTGTGCCTGGCGGATCTTCTGTTCCGATTTTACCCAGACACCTTTTATTCAGGGAAAGTAATGGCGATTCTCGGCGAATGACATACGAAAGCCTCTCCGAAGGAGGTTTTACATCAGGTTCTATGCTGGGTTCCGGCGGCTTTATAGTCTACGATGAAAAACAGTGCATCGTAAGAAATACATGGAATTTCGCACGGTTTTATCACCATGAAAGTTGTGGCCAGTGTAGTCCTTGCAGGGAAGGGACCGGCTGGATGGAGAGGATTTTACATAATATCGAAAATGG
This sequence comes from Saprospiraceae bacterium, assembly GCA_021298335.1. Lineage (GTDB taxonomy): Bacteria > Bacteroidota > Bacteroidia > Chitinophagales > Saprospiraceae > OLB9. The sequence goes on from JAJTEZ010000005.1 coordinate 28,669, forward strand.
TCGCGGAACAGAAGATGATATCCAATTACTCTGGCAGGTTCAAAAAAACATCGAGGGTAATACCATCTGTCCTCTTGGGGATGCCGCTGCTTGGCCGGTAGCTGCAGCTATAAGGCATTTCAGACACGAATTTGAATACCATGTAAAATACCCTGAAAGAGTTTTCGATGCAGATCACACATATCAGCCAGAAATTCAGCAGACTTATAGTTTGACAACTTAAAATTGCGTACGGACAATGCCAAAAGTCACAATAGACGATATTTCTTTAGAGGTTCCATTAGGAACAACGATTCTACAGGCAGCCAGAATGATCGGCCAGAATGTGCCACCAGCTATGTGTTATTATAGTAAGCTGGAAGGCAGTGGTGGAAAGTGTCGCACATGCCTGGTACAAGTCGTAGCCGGATCTTATAAGGACCCCAGACCTATGCCAAAGTTGGTAGCCAGTTGCCGAACTACTGTCATGGATGGTATGGAGGTCAGAAATACGACTTCTTCTGAAGTACAGGAGGCACGAAAAGGTGTCACAGAGTTTCTTCTCGCAAATCATCCCCTGGACTGTCCGGTATGTGATCAGGCCGGAGAATGCAAATTGCAAGATCTAAGCTATGAACATGGCCTCTCCAAAAGCAGGTATGAGTTTAAAAGAAGAGAATTTGACCGCATTGACATCGGTGATAAAATACAGCTGCACATGAACCGCTGTATACTTTGTTACCGTTGTACTCAAGTGGCAGAACAGCTGACCCCGGAAAGAGTCCATGGCGTTCTACACAGAGGGGAACATTCTGAAATTTCCACGATGATAGAAAAGGCAATTGACAACGACTTTTCAGGCAATATGATTGATGTTTGCCCTGTAGGAGCTCTGACAGACAAAACATTTCGATTTAAGTCCCGGGTATGGTTTACAAAACCTGTTTTTGCCCACAGAAACTGTCCAGGTTGCGAAGGAAAAGTGACTCTTTGGTATCAGGGAAGTGAAGTACTGCGTGTCACTTCCAGAAAAGACAAGTGGGGTGAAGCTGAATCCTTTATCTGTAACTCTTGTCGGTTTGACCATAAAAAAACAGAAGACTGGGTCATAGAAGGACCAGCGAAAATTGACAGCCATTCCGTCATTTCTCAGAATCACATGAAGTTCGAACTGCCTGTAATTCAACCTCTTTTAACAACTGAAAACGAGCAAACAGCATGACAATTCTGGTATTCAAAATTCTGCTGGTGCTTGTGCTATTCCTGATTTCTCTTGGAGTGGCAGCATACAGTACATATTCTGAACGGAAGGTTGCCGCTTTTATTCAAGACAGGCTTGGTCCCAATCGCGCGGGGCCTTTTGGCATTCTCCAACCAATTGCTGATGGGATAAAAATGATCATGAAGGAGGAAATCATTCCTTTGACTTCAAACAAAATTTTATTTGTTGCTGGGCCCGCGATTACAATGATTACGGCCCTGATGACCAGTGCCGTCATTCCCTGGGGACCCTCGGTTACCATCGATGGTATGAAGGTGCCTTTGCAGGTGGCCGACATCAATATCGGTATTTTGTACGTCATGGGGGTAGTCAGCCTTGGAGTATATGGAATCATGATTGGAGGCTGGGCGTCAAACAACAAATATGCGCTTCTAGGAGCTGTTCGTGCCTCCACTCAAATGATCAGTTATGAACTGGCAATGGGCATGAGCATCATTGCCATCATTATGACTACGGGCTCACTTAGCATCGGAGATATGGTAACTGGCCAGCACGGGACATGGGGTATGGGTTGGAACATTTTTGTGCAACCTCTGGGGTTTTTAATCTTTCTCATTTGTGCATTTGCAGAATGTAACCGCACACCATTTGACCTGCCGGAAAGTGAAACAGAACTTGTGGGTGGATATCACACGGAATATTCAAGTATGAAACTCGGATTTTATCTTTTTGCCGAGTATGTCAACATGTTTATTTCAAGCGCCATTATCACCTGCCTGTATTTTGGAGGTTATCATTTTCCGTTTATGGATAAAGTTTCTGCCATCATGGGGGAAGTACCCTTTGCAATCTTATGTGTCATGGTGTTTTTTCTGAAAATACTATTTTTTATCTTCTTTTTTATGTGGGTCCGTTGGACAATTCCACGTTTTCGTTTCGATCAACTGATGAATCTTGGATGGAAAGTACTCCTACCCCTTTCAGTATTGAATATGCTGGCTACAGGAACAATAATAGTATTAAATTCTTAGTCTTATGCAACCCTTATCCTCCAGAAGTAAAATTGTTTCCAATAAAACCATGTCCTGGTCAGAACGCTTGTATATTCCTGCGATACTGGCTGGATTAAAGGTAACACTCCATCATTTGTTTAAAAAGAAAGTCACGGTGAGCTATCCCGAACAAACAAGACCTCACAGTAAATTCTATCGAGGACGACACGTTCTGAAACGGGATGATCAGGGGAGAGAGAATTGTACAGCATGCGGACTTTGTGCTATCGCCTGTCCTGCTGAGGCAATTACCATGGTTGCTGAAGAACGTCAAAAGGGAGAAGAAACTCTCTACAGAGAAGAGAAATACGCAGCGGAATACAATATAAATATGCTTCGTTGTATTTTTTGTGGATTATGCGAAGAAGCCTGTCCTAAAGATGCAATTTACCTAACGGATACCATCAGTACCTCAGGATACAACAGAGATACTTTTCTTTATACCAAGGACATGCTACTGGAAGGTGCATTACCGGAAACACGAATTGATATTCAGGCACGCAGAAAAGGTCAGAGAGAAGGTGCCATGTAAAAACAACGTATTATGATTACAGAAATCTCTTTCTATTCATTGTCTTTTCTGGCCATTGTATCCAGCATTTTGATGATTTTTCATAAAAATGCCATGTACAGTGTGCTTTTTCTGCTTATTTGCTTTTTTTCTGTAGCCGGACTATATGTGATGTTGAATGCCCAATTTCTGGGTATTGTGCACATCATCGTCTATGCAGGAGCAATCATGGTGCTGTTTCTTTATGTCATTATGTTTTTAAATATGAGCAGCCCCATTACCATTCGAAAAAGCAAGCTGATTATGCTGGCTGCCATTTGTACGGGTCTGATGTTTCTATTTGTTTTGTTTGCCGCTCTTTGGTCTGTACCTTTTGGGCATGCACCTCAGCAGGTAGATCAAAACATAGGCCTGGCAAAGACGCTGGGAAAAGTTCTTTTCAATGAATATTTAATCCCTTTTGAAGTAACCAGTGTGCTATTTCTGTCAGGGATGATTGGAGTGGTCATCTTTAATAAAAAAGAAACAGAAAATGAATGAGTTACTGGAGCTGAAAGACCAGCTCAGACTGATACCTCTAAGCCACTATGTCTTCCTTTGCCTTGCCTTGTTTAGTATCGGAATGACAGGGGTGCTGCTAAGAAGAAATATGATCATTGTATTTTTAAGCATTGAGCTCATGCTGAATTCCGTCAATCTGCTGGCAGTTGCATTTTCGGTTTATCACAATGATCCTGGAGCGCAGGCTTTTGTTTTCTTCAACATGGTAGTGGCAGCTGCCGAGGTGGCTGTTGGTCTGGCGATGCTCGTTATGATCTACCGAAATATTAAAACCATAGACATTAATGCATTAAACCGTCTGAAATGGTAATGGTTTCTCTCTTTCAATTTTTTTCCGTGAATAACACTTTGATTCAAAATATTGCAACACTGATTCCTTTTCTGCCTTTGATGGGATTTATACTCCTCTTTGCACTGGGTAAAAAACTGTCTCACTCTCTTTCAGGAATATTGGCTTCGGGCTTAATGGTTGCATCTTTTTTTCTCAGTGCTCTGTTGTTTTTTCAGATTCCTCAAAATCAGTCCGTTGAGATCCACCTGATGCATTGGTTACGCTTAGATACCTGGGATGTTTCATTCTCCTGGTCCATCGATGCACTTTCAGGAATAATGATGCTCGTGATTACCGGTATTGGCGCACTAATACATATTTTTTCTGTGGCTTACATGCACGATGACAAGGATATAAACAGATATTTTTCTTATCTGAACCTCTTTGTCTTTTTCATGCTTGTGCTGGTGATGGCAGATAATTTTGTACTAATGTTTGCTGGTTGGGAAGGAGTGGGACTTTGTTCTTACCTGTTGATTGGTTTCTGGTATGATCATCAGGCTTACAACGATGCAGCAAATAAAGCATTCATTATCAATCGGGTAGGAGATCTAGCTTTCTTGCTGGGAATGTTTCTTCTTTTCCAGCAGCTGGGTACATTAAACTTTAGAGAAATCAGCAATCTTGTTTCCGGAGGTGCTGATTCTGCATCTATAAATCCTTCTCCCCTGGCCCCAGGTATTCTATTTGCTGCCACTTTGCTTCTATTTTTAGGAGCAACTGGAAAAAGTGCTCAGATTCCATTGTTTACCTGGCTTCCAGATGCTATGGCCGGGCCAACTCCTGTTAGTGCCCTCATCCATGCGGCAACAATGGTGACGGCTGGAATCTATCTGATCCTAAGAAATCACCTTTTGTTTTCCATGAGTCCAGCTACTATGGATATCATCACGATGACAGGACTGGCAACTTCACTGCTTGCAGGTCTGATTGCGTTGAAGCAAAATGATATAAAGAAAATCCTGGCATATTCAACAGTAAGTCAACTGGGACTAATCTTTTTTGCACTTGGCATTGGAGCCTTCCACGCTGCATTTTTTCACCTGCTCACTCACGCATTTTTCAAAGCACTTCTGTTCCTTTCAGCAGGAAGTATTATACATGCATTGCACGGTGAACAGGATATTCGGCGAATGGGTGGGTTAAAAAACAAATTAAAAGTCACACATTTTGTTTTTGGAATTGCTCTTCTTGCGATTATAGCATTACCACCTTTTTCAGGTTTTTTTTCGAAAGATGCCATATTAGTAGCTGCCTTTGATAAAAGCCCTGTGTTATGGATGTTTGGTCTGCTATCCGGACTGATTACCGCCTGGTATATGCTGCGTCTGTATTTTGTGGCCTTTTCCGGAGAACCTAGATGGCGCTCTGATTTAAGTCTGGATGTGCACGATGCCCCCCCGGCTATGTCTGTACCACTACTTGTTCTGGCTATTTTTTCATTTTTTGGAGGACTTTTAAATGTTCCTTCCTTATTTCATGGTAATGAATGGCTGGGGCATACACTCGAATCCATCATTCCATTCAGACAGTTAAGCCTTCAGCATTCCACTGAATGGATTCTAATGGCCATTTCTACCTCTCTGATTCTACTGGTCCTGTGGCTTACATTTCATAAATTTCATCAACATCAGATTCTTCCATCTTCGGACGAAGGTCTACCAGACATATTGATCCAAAAATGGATTCGTAACAAATTTTATGTGGATGAAGCATATGAAAAAATTGTTGTCAAACCATTATTCAGAATCTCTAAAGTTTTCTATTCCGTGCTGGACAGAAAAGTGATTCACAACGTTGTAGAAAGTTCAGGTAACTTATCACTCTATTTGGGTCGAAAGTGGAAGGAAACCCAAAATGGGTATATCAGCTATTATCTGTTTGCATTGGCTCTTGGAATGGCTGGTATCTTAATCATATTTATATTATTGTAGCTTATGTTGTCCTTACTATCTGTAACCATACCGGCGATGTTCGGTTTCATTGCGTTTTCCACGCCCCCGAAACATAGTCGGTGGATATCTCTTGTTTCAGTCTGGGCAACTATCGGTATTGCAATTCTGGCAGGTTTTACCCTGGATGCAACACAGTCTGTCCAACACGTATTTCGAATTTCCTGGTTTAAATCTGCAGGAATTGAGTTTTATGTCGGTATGGACAGCCTGAGCCACATCATGCTGCTACTTTCTGGTTTTACTTCTTTGTTTGCAGTCCTTCTTGCATGCCGCTCCACGTTGAAGCAAAAAGGTAGATTTTTTGGTCTGATTCTTCTGATGCAAGCTGCCATCAATGGTTCTTTTGTTGCTTTTGATTTATTTGTATATTATATTTTCTGGGAACTTTCCTTAATACCGGCTATTTTTCTGCTTCTCTTATGGGGAGCAGAAAACAACAAGAAAACAACCCTCCTTTTTTTCCTTTATACTCTTGCAGGAAGCCTTTTGATGCTGCTTGCAATTATATGGCTGGGGCTGGAAGGTCCAACCGTAGGCTTCAGTTTTGAAAAAATAGCAACTCTCAACATCAGTCCCAGCGCTCAAACCTGGTTGCTATGCGCCTTTGTCGTAGCATATGCCATCAAAATTCCCATTTTTCCATTTCATACGTGGCAGGCAGACACCTATTCTACATCTCCACTTCCATTAACGCTGATGCTTGCTGGCATTATGTTAAAAATGGCACTTTTTAGTCTGGTACGTTGGGTTATTCCAATTGCGCCTATCGCTTTTGAAGGTGTAGGACAGATATTTTTATGGCTTTCTGTGGCTGGTGTTGTCTATGCTTCCGTAATAGCCTTGCAACAACAAGAAATAAAAAGATTATTCGCCTGGTCATCCATGGCGCATGTTGGCTTAATCGCTGCCGGTATTTTTACACTTAATCCGACAGGATTAAACGGGGCATTTATACAAATGACAGCACACACAATTCATTCGGCGGCACTGTTGTTTATTATCCTACTGCTTACGCGTTGGGGCGCAGGTGATCAAATGAATACCATGGGTGGATTCAGGAGGAAAAATCCGTTTTTCGGTGGCATATTTCTACTGATCGTTTTCTCCTCCATTGCTGTGCCCTTGACTGCTGGTTTTCCAGGGGAATTGTCAATACTTATCGCTTTGTTTTCATGGAATCCCTGGGTAGCATTACTGACAGGGCTTTCTGTCATCCTTGGGGCTGTCTACATGTTAAAAGCATACCAATCAATCATGCTCGGTTCTCTGAATTCTGCATTTATCCCTAACGAAAACTCTTTTCATCTTTCATTTTCTGAAAAAATCATGCTGTTGTTTCTTGCTTTCCTCATTTTATTTCTTGGTTTATTTCCACAATGGGTCATCGACTGGGTAAACACCCCTATTCAGGAGCTTTTATCAAAGTCAAATATTCTCATGCAAAAATAACTTTTAAATGAGGCAGCATACTTCTATTAGAATGAAACACCACAAACAGGTCTCTTTAGGGCAATCAATTCATCTAAAGCGTATAACGGCATACCAACCTTAAACTCATGAACGTATTTATCATTTTAGCTGTATCTGGAATCCTGGCCATGATGGCAGGAGTCCACGGAAAAAAATCCCTGGGCTTGCCTGTTGTTTTAACCGCATGTCTGCTGGCTCTGGCGGCAATTTATGTTCCATGGCCAGGAGACTATAGTGAATACCTTCATCAGATGCTTGTGTTTGATTCAGTTTCCTATTCGTTCAGCAGTATCATGGTCTTTCTTTCCATCGGAATCTTCGTTCTGAGTTATTATTATTATCCTGCGGGCATCGAACACCAGTCTGACATTTACTCCTTGTTTGTGTTTTCGTTATCGGGAGCATTTTTACTGGTCTCCTTTCACCATTTAGTCATGTTGTTTTTGGGAGCAGAAATCATGTCTATACCTCTCTACGTTCTGGCGGCAAGCAACAGAAAAAATCTTCTTTCAAACGAAGCAGGTCTTAAATACTACCTCATGGGCTCCTTTGCCACCTGCTTTTTGTTATTGGGGATAACGTTGATGTATGGTGCTGCTGGCACTTATGATCTAAAGGAAATTCATGATTTTATCGTTCGTGAAGGAGTCGATGTCCCAATGTTTTCTATCGGAATGACACTCGTTTTAGGGGCACTCCTTTTTAAACTTTCTGCAGTGCCTTTTCATTTTTGGGCACCGGATGTATATGAGGGCTCTCCTACTGTTTTGACTGCATTTGTTTCTACAGTTGTAAAAATAGCCGTCGTGGGGGCCATTGTCCGACTCATTTCAATACTCAATCTTCCCGTTGGTTCTTCAGAGTCAGTTATGGAAGAGATTGCATTTTACAGTACCCCCTGGTTTTGGCTACTGGTCCTGGCTTCTGCTGCCTCTATGATCTTTGGAAGTATCGCCGCTTTACAACAAACAGAGCTAAAAAGATTTCTGGCGTATACCGGTATTTTTAATGCTGGATTTGTTTTAGTACCGGTTCTTTCCGGACCATCAGATCATTCCCGCATTATCCTGTATTATCTCGTAGGATATGGAGTGGCGTCCATCCTCTGTTTTACGATTTATGCAGAAATTAAAAAAATTACCGGTGAAAACTCTATAAAAAGCCTGCAAGGTTTACTTTACAAAAACAAAGCTGCAGGCATTGCCATGATTTTTTGCCTATTATCTTTTACAGGAATTCCACCCCTCGCAGGATTCTGGGGAAAATTTGGCATTTTATCAGCTGGACTAAGCAGTCATTTGTTACCTCTGGTGGTCTGTGCTATTGTTGCTTCATTGATTGGAGCCTATAATTACTTAAGCCTCGTAATTCGCATTGCCACTCCAGAATCAGATCAAGATGCATCCTATTCCCTTCATCCTGTTTTCACTGTCTGGATTCTGTTTGGAGCTTTACTTCTGCTTGGTATAGGCCTTACTCCAGAATTTTTTCAGCAATTGATATAGTCTAAAATTCTCTGAAGCTTATTTCTGCAAAACTGTTTGGTATTTTACAAAAAATAAACAAACATCATATTTTTGTTTTGACAATTAAGAAAGATTTAAAAACTTTATTTTCCTGTAAAGGTATAAAATGGCAATCTTATTGAATATTATGAGAAATATCCCATTGATTTGTCTGTTTTCTTTGCTTGTTAGTTACCTTTAAACCGTATTTTTGTTAATAAAGAGTATAGTAATGATTCAAAAAATATTGAAAAGTTCTCTGATGATGTCTTTCATCCTCATGCCTCTTTTGGTGTTTGCTGAAAGTCATTCGGATGGTTTTTCCATTGGCGGAGTGAGAGTGGAATTCCTTCTGTTTGGGATTACCCTACTTTCCGTTGCTATATTCCATAATCATACATATTGGGTAGGCATTACAGGGTTGATTGTCATTTTATTGTATAAACTACTTTTTACTTCTGGATATCCGTTTTACGAACACTTTTTAGGCAATAATGCTTTTTTAGATCAGATAAAAGACAAGCATCTTCGGCAGGGTGAATGGTCTGTGTTGTTAAACCTGATGGGTTTACTGCTTGGTTTTGGTATGTTGGCAAAAGTTTTTGAAGAGTCTGGTGTGCCGGACAAATTGCCAAAATTCCTCCCTTCAGGCTGGAAGGGGGCTGCCTTGCTTTTAGTCTTTGTATTTATTTTGTCATCTTTTCTGGATAATATCGCAGCTGCCATGATTGGTGGCACGGTGGCTTTAGTCGTATTTAAAAACAAGGTGCACATTGGTTACATTGCAGCAATTGTAGCAGCATCTAATGCAGGAGGCTCAGGAAGTATCGTCGGAGATACAACGACTACCATGATGTGGATTGATGGTGTGGACGCCTTGAATGTCCTGCATGCTTATGTTGCAGCTATTGTGGCTTTGGTGATAGTGGCTTGGTTTGCTTCACATCAACAAGATAAATATCAGCCTATTTCTTCAGAAATTGCCTCTGCTACGAAAATCGACTGGGGAAGTATAGGTGTTGTAGTTCTCATTCTGGCTGGTGCAATACTTTCAAATGTGTATTACGATATGCCTGCCTTAGGTGTCTGGGTAGCTATTTTAGTTGGTGCTATGTTTCGAAAAATGCCGTGGCACGAGGTCAACGACTCCTTGAAAGGCACAATTTTTCTCCTTTGTCTTGTGACTGCAGCATCTCTGATGCCGGTAGAAACACTGCCCAATGCTTCGTGGTTGACAGCTTTTATTCTTGGATTTGTTTCTGCTGTTTTTGACAATATTCCCCTCACAAAACTCTGTCTTGAACAGGGACATTATGACTGGGGAATGCTCGCTTATTCCGTTGGTTTCGGGGGGTCCATGATCTGGTTTGGTTCCTCTGCCGGTGTAGCCATTACCAACAAATTTACAGAAGCCCGTAATGTAACCACCTGGATACAGAAGGGATGGCATGTGATTGTGGCTTATGTCCTCGGCTTCTTCGTGCTTTTCCTTACAATGGGCTGGGAGCCCGCAGACAATAAAAAACACAAGGAACCTGCTGCAAGTTGTCCGGTAGAAGATTGTAAAGCGAAAATAGATGCCTCTACGCTAGAGTAACCTTTCTTAAAATTTCATAGCAAACATTTCCATAGATAAATTCTGAAGCGTTGGTCCTGCTACAATTTTATAAGTAATGGTTGCCACACTATTTATTGTGTAATTTTTGCGCTACACTATCGTAATATTCTTGTGTTAGTTTTTCTGTCCACGTGGTTGGCTGAGTTCCGCCATAAATTGCAAGGTATGTGACTGATTGCTTTTTGCTGGATGTATGCCAATGTTCAATTTCCTTAGAGCATTTAATAACATCCCCCTTCCTTAAAATAACAGGTTCTTTCCCTCGTTCTTGATAATACCCTTCACCATCTACTATAATCAATACCTGTGGTGTTGAATGTTTATGCCAATCCAGGGTAGAGTTTGCCTTAAAAGTAGCTTTAGTAATATTGTAATGAATTTCATCATCTGCTTGTAGTATTGAATTTAGCCAAGCTTCACCTATGTAATGTGTATTTGGTGCTTTTGCCCCCTCTGTCAGGAATGAAGAGATTTTGTATTCAGGGACCTGAGAAGCACCAATAAATGGAAGAATAACAAATAAAATTTTAACAAAAGCCTTCATTTTTTGTAAATTTTTTGAAGTACTGCAAAACAATTCCTCTGGAAAAAATGAAGAGGTAGGAGTTTTTAAAGTGTCCATTAAAACCACCCACCTCTCTTAAATTCTTTCTTAACTGAGATTTTTAGAAGATAATCAATTAACATTAATGTACAAACTTACAACAATCTGCCGTAAACGAAAATACACTGTTGATCATTCCAGTTTATACACATCAGGCAACTCTGCATTGCTGCCAAAGTTCACGTTCAAATCTTTGACGAGTCCATTTTTAATGGAATACACCCAGCCGTGAATCCAAAGTTGCTGACCCTTCTCCCAGGCATTTTGCACAATTGATGTCTTGGCAAGATCGTGTACTTGTTCAACCACATTCAATTCAACAAACCGGTTAAAACGCATCTCTTCATCCTGAATGCTGTCAAGTTCCTGCTGATGAAACCTGTATACATCTTTTATGTGACGGATCCAGTTGTCAATCAGTCCAAACTGATGATTCCCCATAGCCGCCTTGACTCCTCCACACCCATAGTGTCCGCAGACAATAACATGCCGTACCTTTAATACATTGACTGCATAATCCAGTACACTGAGCATATTCATATCTGTGTGCACCACCATATTTGCAATGTTTCTGTGCACAAATACCTCTCCCGGAAGAGTTCCTGTTATTTCATTGGCTGGAACCCGGCTGTCTGCACACCCAATCCACAACAATGGCGGACTTTGACCATTTGATAATCGTTCAAAAAACTCAGGGTCATCTTTAGTTTTTTCTGCTACCCAACGTTTGTTATTTTCCAGTATTTTCTGATAAAATTCACTCATGATTTGATTTTTTTTAACTTTCAATAATTTTAGACTCTATCCAGACCCTGTTTTCAACAGCCGGACTATTTTCAATATTATATGCCTGCTTAAAGCCAACCAGCTCCAGCTTTATATCCTTTTGTATTGCATGTATATCCCTGAATTCACGGATTAAATCAAGAATATCATGAGCTATATAAAATGTATTTGTTGCATTAATCACAACATTACTGCCTTCAGGTAGGTGTACCAGCGTCTGTTTAATCGAAGCTTTATTTAAAAAGGATACTTCCTGGGTCAGGTCCAAATGAATTACATCGCCATGGCTGTATTGTTCTTTTCTGAAAAAATAACCTCGTTTTGCATTTCCCAATAAGACATACACAAAACTTATCACCATGCCAACAGCAACACCCTTCAATAAATCAATGAAGACAACCGCCAACAAGGTAGCCAGGAAAGGAACAAACTGATACTTGCCCTGTGACCAAAAATGCCTGATCTTGGAAGGACTTGCCAGTTTATACCCTATAAGCAATAAAATTGCAGCCAACGTTGCCAGTGGTATTTGATTTAGGATTGTCGGAATTGCAAGCACAGAAACCAGAAGCATCAACCCGTGTAGAATCGTCGAAGCTTTGGTTTTTGAGCCCGCCTGAATATTAGCTGTTGTTCTCACCACAACTGAAGTCATCGGTAAGCCACCTATCAACCCACTCAAAATATTTCCAATACCTTGTGCTTTTAACTCATTGTTTGCGCTTGTAAATCTCTTTTGAGAGTCAAGCCTGTCTCCTGCCTCTATACACAACAAGGTCTCAATTGAAGCCACCACCGCTATAGTCACAGCAATGACCCAAACACGGTTGTCGGCCAGCCCCGCCCATTCCGGAAATGCAAGTATAGAAGTTATATCTCCGAAACCTTGCATGACAGGTAACGTAACTAAGTGTTCGCCAGAAATAGCAAATGATGACCCTAGTGATATGAAAACAAAATTAAGCAATATACCTCCCACCACCGCTATCAAAGCCCCCGGTATTAATTTCATCCTTTTTAAAATGGAAACCCTATCCCATAATAATAACACCGAAAGTGAAAATAGGGTAATGATGACTGCTCCTGGTTGTATGTTTTCCAATGCTGAAAAAAGAGAACTAATCGTATTTCCTCCTTGCTTTTCAACAAAGTACATATCCCCTTCAGCGTCCTTATCATAGCCTACCGCGTGAGGAATTTGTTTTAAAAATATAATGACACCTATTCCAGCCAGCATACCCTCTATGACGTTGTTGGGAAAGTAATTTGCAACGACTCCCGCTTTTATCAATCCGAATATAAACTGAATCACTCCGGCTAAAACTACCGCGGTTAAAAATAATTGGAACTGACCCAGTTCACCAATGGCCGATAATACAATGGCTGTTAAACCCGCGGCAGGTCCCGTGACGCACACATGAGAATTACTCAAGAAACCTACAACAATTCCCCCTATCAACCCAGAAATTATACCCGCAAATAAAGGGGCTCCTGAAGCAAGGGCAATACCCAGGCAAAGTGGAAGTGCTACCAGAAAGACAACAAGCTTCTGGATTCCATTGTGTGAAATCCCAACTCAACGGAAATACAATGTTGAACTTGTTTTCCGAGAGACAAAACTGTCTTCAAAAAATCCAGAATTAGTTAAAAAATTGTTTTAGAAAAGATTCTCCTTATCTCCTATCACTAAGAAGCCTGTATGGAAAACTAACTAAAAGATAGTTCGGGTGGACTGAAATGATCTAATGTAAACTGGCAATCATGAAAGCCGAATCCCATTCCTTCACCTTTTTGGTCACAAGAAAGAAAATTAGAATTCTTCGAAGTTAAATAAATCTGTATTGTAGATTCTATTGAGTAATGTTCAAGTTCTGCTTCTTCTTCCAAAGTCGATCTTTCCACCAATTCTTCAGCCAGGATTTGCTGATACCCAAAATAATTTCCAGGCAGAATCATCGTTATCGTTGATAACGTAAATAAAAACAAAAGAAAATAGGCTGTAAGCTGATGATTCACTCGATAATTTTAGTTTGACACACTCAGACTAGTTTAGTTTTATTGCCCGTTTGAATTCGAAGAAGACAACTCTCTTTTGGGTATTACGATTTGCCTGTTTTCACAATCCACAATTGACCAATTGCTTTAAACGTAAAAATGGGAATCTTTGTTCATTTGAAAACTATGTTGAATCAAATATTCTACTTATCTTTTGATAAAATGAATAGCTTCATTTTCTGCAATAGAAAACCAATAATTTCCTGGTATCAATGCTGAAATATCCACTTCGAAAGTATCTTCTGACTGATTCAACAAGCCTGTTTCCATCGCTTTCTTTCCATCAATTGTATAAATAGAAATCGTGCCCCGGAAAACATTTGCTCTATTCTTCCTTACTTTTAAGATACTCCCTGCCGGATTTCCTATAATTGTATAATTCTCCTCATTGGAGCCAGAAAATGAATTCAGTGCTGAAAGATTTCTGCTGCCATTACTAAACCAAACAGCCCATCTCTTGGAAGAAGTCAGCAAAACAGGACTACCGGACGGCATAATCTTACTTGTAGACAAATTTAAAACTCCTACATTCAAGCCATTTGTTCCCTCATTGTCAAATGCAATGCGGTTATCTTTACTGCTATAGTTAGGATAGCCCAAGGTATTGTTTTCAAATAATAAACCCACATCGCCCCGTTCAATATTGGCGCCCAGGATACTCACATTGCCCTCTTCATCCAAATAATCGAAACAAATGATGTAGGGACTGTTTTTGGAAAATGACGGATTTCCCACGCTGACATCTTCCGGAAGTGAGGTAAACAACTTTTCTACCCTGCCGCTTCCAAAATCATCTAGTTCGTTATCCCAAACCTGTAAAAAACTGATGTCCCAATAGGTAATATCTCCCGCTGTATTGCTGGAAATCTGGTTTTCAGCATCATACATGACATATTCACCCGAAATATCAAACTCCATGGCGTCCGCATACAATACATCTCCCGTTGAAACGCCCGTTGAAAATGTCGGGTTATACAATTCAAAATCCTGCTCTGTATTCGACTCAAAATCATAGACCAGAATCTGAGGTGTTTGATCATCAAACAATGCAGCTATTCTTCCACCATCCTTTGAGATTACAATGTTGCGCCAGACAGGATTGTTGTCAAGAGACTGATCTGCTGTAAACTTGGCCTGTGCCCAGTCGATTGTTGTGTAATACAGCTTTTTGTCAGAAGCCACATATACAATGACTGTACCATCATCTGTGATACTGGGCTTACTTAAAATGGATTTTGGAGACAGCTTTGCAAGCTCTTTTCCATCCTTGTCCAATAAAAACAAACCCACATTGCTGGGCCCAGTTGTGAGAAGAAATTCAGTGCCGGGATTCATAGACACATCATCTTCATAATCACCTCCTGTTTCACCCACGATGCCCACCTCATCAAACGCCTTACGGGCGGCATTCACTTCCGTTGCACCAAATAAATCACCTGCTGCCTTGACAACCGCAACTCTGCAATCGACAAACTGTGATGACTTTGTCAGATACAAGGACAAAGCTCGGTAATACACCTTTTCTGCCTTGTCCTTGCCAACCGCTGTGGCAAACTTAAAAAATGCAAAATTGGGTATACCACTGTTGATATGAACACCTCCGTTGTCTTGTGTACCTTTAAACCGTTCGTTGTAATGTCGTGGCTGCCACCCATTGTTAAAATCATTCGTGGCTGCGCCGTTGTGCGGATCTTCCATGTTGCGCAATGCACCTGACGGAAAAGACGCAACTTTGACCACGTCCTCTCCGATCTTCCAGTCATCACGATCAATCATAGCTCCAAAAATATCTGCAAATGATTCATTCAAAGCGCCCGACTCTCCTTCATACTCAAGATTAGCAGTATTTTGCACTACTCCATGAGTCATTTCATGACCCGCCACATCGAGACCCCTGGCTAAAGGCAAAAATGCACCATCGCCATTCCCATAAAACATGGCCTGCCCATTCCAAAACGCATTACCCAGAGATGAACCATCCTCATCGGCCACATTGATCAAAGAGATAATGTTTCCGCCATTTCCATTAATCGATTTTCTATTGTGAATGTTTCTGAAATATTCAAAGGCTTTGCCTCCATTATAATGTGACGAAACTGCGGTTTTATTGCTCCAGATATTGTTTGATGAAGTGACATGGTCATACCTGAAATCATCCTTGACCGGCGATGAGTTGAATGCATCTATGGTCCAGATAACACCATTCGGATCGTTTGGTAATTCTGATGGAACAGAACTAAACATATCCCTCGACCCGTCAATCATGAAAAATTTACCGGAAACTTCATACGTGTTGATCAAACGATTGATATTGAATAAGTCCTGAGCATTGGCTGTAGCCTTTCCATCCAATATATCTTCCGGAACTTCGGCATGTGTACATTGTTTTCCGTGCTCATGGTTATGGTGAAACTTACAAATACTTTGAAATTTTTTTAAAACACTGCCTTTCGTAGCATGGATAAAATATTCCCATCTCTCAATTAAGTTTTTATAAGTCGTAATATGATAGGCAGGAATCAAAACCCCCTCCTTCCAGAGATATACCAGGCGGTTTGTCGTTTCCATTGAACCTGCATGTCCAATATCATTTTTGTAATCAGGACGCTCTCCCAAGTCCTCTTCTACCAAACCAACTGCATGTGCTGCTGAAAAAACAACCTCTCCTTCCACCCGGTCTGTTGAAGGGAAATAGTGTCCATTGACAAACTCCATCTGATCCCCTCTGCCATGAACGATGACTTCAGCGCCGTAGATGGGAATATTTCGGTATGCCTGAGAAAATTTTACATGGACCATACCCAGCTCATCTGTGACAGTTTCAGACATTTTCCATTCCTCTTCCGGAGTTTGAATCCTCATCAGAGACGCCGCTTCAGAAAGATACCTGGCGGCAAGTACTCCTGCAGGCTGACCTTTGGCTACCTCTGCTGTTCCTGTCCCCTGAATGTAGGCAGGCACTTTTCTGTCGGTCAAAAATCCTGCTATCAAACCGGTTTCTGCTTCAGTTAGCTTTGCGGTTGCTATTGGTCTGAAGGCAACTTTCTGTTGTTCGGAGACAGATCCTTTGCTGATTTGCCAGGCAGGAGGTTGTATCTTTACTGAACTTCTATACCCTTGGGGCACCGTGCCAAATGGAATGGTTTTAAATTGAGCATGAGCTGTCGCTGTAATTCCAATTAAAAGGATAAAAAGGCGTAAAAGAATTCCCATGTTTATTATTTTTTTTGATCCTGCAAGATTGCAATTTGATTCCATAAAAAGCGATGAAATTGATATAAGATTTCCGGCTGACCGGATTCCTTGCCCCAAATTAGTTTTTTGACAGTTCCTGCCTTATGCCGTTCGATAAAATAGTATGTATTGCCTGGAGCATGAGTATCCATTTCCTCAAGATTTTGAGTTTCATAGACAAAAAATGCCTGTCGCGCCCATTTTATATCCATGATTCCAACTTTCTCATATTGAGAGGCTTTTTTCTGATAAAGT
Source organism: Saprospiraceae bacterium (assembly GCA_021298335.1). Classification (GTDB taxonomy): domain Bacteria; phylum Bacteroidota; class Bacteroidia; order Chitinophagales; family Saprospiraceae; genus OLB9. The sequence goes on from JAJTEZ010000005.1 coordinate 45,807, forward strand.
AAGCCCTTTGAGGTCAAAAGATAAGCTGTTTCCCTCCCTGTAAATCCACCTCCTGTTCCTATGAGCAAAGAATCTGCTCCCATCTCTGATTCGCTTAAAACCGAAGGAACAATAGCACAGGAGAAAAATGTCAGAATCAGAAAAAGACAGCAGATGAACTTTTGAAAAGATAGATGCATAAAGATTTTCAATTACTGGACTTCAAACAAATATATCAATAATTGCCAAGAAAGTAACGCAAAGAAATAAAAACAAAAAAGTGAAAAACAAAATATTTTGTCATCACATCTGATGACAAAATATTGATTTTAAATGACAATGTAGATGTAAAAAATCCGGGGTTTTGTCAGAAGAAGGCAGGGTAGAACTTACGACTCCCTCGCAATAAACTGACCTATAAACGATTGTAATGCCTTCTTCTCATCAGGTAGGACGTGCGCGGCCTCCAGATGAGAAAGAGCCAGGTCCCTGTAAGCCTCGACCAGCTGAGCAGTGTATTCCTGCACCAGAGTTTGCCGGAAGATGGCTGTCACTTCCTGTATTTTGGATTCTTCAGACACTGTTTCTGTTTGAGAATACAGGTGTATCAGCCGCTCTTGTTGTTGTTGATCGGCCAGTTCAAGGGCTTTGAGATATAGGTATGTCTTTTTGTTTTGTAATATATCTCCTCCTATTTTAAGGTAATCATCTGAATATATTCAGTCAATGTGACATCAGACCTTTTTTCAAAGTCCATATCCAATTGCTGTCCTTCACAAACCTCAAATGCCATTTTGTTAAAAATCTGCAACAGCGAATTGACCAACTCAGGTTGCCGGTAATCAAGCAAGTACTGATACGACTGAATCATCATCACATCACCTGTCAAAATAGCCGTGTTTAATCCATATTTTTCATGGACAGTAGGCTTTCCCCGACGTAAGCCCGCATTATCCATGATATCATCGTGGAGAAGCGTAAAACTATGAAACACCTCCACCGCCAATGCTGCAGGCAATGCTTCAGCCGGTTCCTTTCCAAACAATCTGCAGCCAAGCAATACAAAAACAGGCCTCATTCTCTTCCCCCCTATGGAAAGAATATAGTCTGCAGGACTATACAAATTCACCGGCTCCCTTGTCAGAGGGTGATTGGTCAGATATTGCTCAAATTGTTCCTTGAGGGGCCGAATCAATTCCATCTTTTTTCCTTTTTGTATTTCTATTTGAACTATTCAGTCTGTTACGCTCCCTTATTGGGCTTTAAATTGAACGGATGTAGGACCATGCAGACAAACAGTTTTATGTGATCAAAAATCTGATATATTTAATTTTTCTCCCCACTGCCAAATGAGCAGTCTCATAATATGTCTTATATTCCAGTTCCTGGAAAGGCAAAGGCTTACTGTAAATGTCGTCATCAAAATAAATAATTTCAGCCCCTTCAAAACCGGAAAGAGTGTCCAGCGTAAACTGATAGAGCGTAGGGTCGTCTGTTTTCAAATGAATCAAAGCTCCCGGCCGAAGAAAACTCTTGTACCTCGTCAGAAATCTTTCTGATGTCAACCGTTTGCTTTCCTTGCTTTCCCGCAAAAAGGGATCCGGAAACGTAATCCAAATGCCGGATACCTCTTCCCTGCCGAAAAACAAATCTATTTGCTCAATCCGCGTACGTAAAAAAGCCGCATTTGCAAGGCCTCTCTCCAATGCAATCGAAGCGCCCTGCCACATTCTGGCACCTTTTACATCTACCCCAATAAAGTTTTGAGAAGCATATGCTTGAGCAAGAGCAACAGTATATTCGCCACGTCCGCAAGCCAGTTCAAGAATAATATCCTGATTGTTTCCAAAATGCTGTCCAGCCCAGTTTCCTTTCATCTCTACAGCTACTCCAGGAGCCGACACAAGCTGGGGGTGCTTCGGATCAAAGTTTTCATATACGTTAGAATATGAATGTAAATCTGCAAATTTGCTGAGTTTGTTCTTTTTCCCCATAATGGAAATGATTGAATGCAAAAGTACAGATATTGCCCCATACCCGCAACTGAATTGCAGGGTCAGGGCAGTGAGAGAAAAAACGTATCTTTGCATTTTTAAAAAAATTAGGTATGTCTTACCGGTTTAAAATCATGGCCCTGATTCTTATCCTCTCTGGAAGTTTGGGTGCGCAAAGTTTCGGGATTCGTGCAGGGTTGAATTATACAAAATTTGGAGGACCCCTTGAATCAAATGTCAATGAGAACTTCAGTCTAGCCAATGGCTTTCATTTTGGCATCAATTACGCCTACCCAATCGCTGACCAGTTTTCTGTCAGAGGTGAAGTGGTCTACACTCAGATAGGTACAGGATATTCTTATGATGGTCCTTCGTTTTATAAAATACCTTTGGGAAATGCCTTTGTGTACGAAAAAGGAAATTCCACAATAGAAATGAAGGTCTCTAATGCCTATGTGAGTATTCCTTTGGCGTTGAGCTGGCAGGTATCCAAAAAATGGGAAATTTCTGCCGGGGCCTATGTGTCTTTTCTTGTGGGTCCACGAGGAAACGGCACCCTGTATTTCGAGAAAAACACAGATTCCTTGTTTTTTAAGCAATCTCTGATTCATAACTACAATAATGATGTGGCAGGCGGTACGGCCACAGGAACAATTGGTCCTTCCGTTTGGGTAGATGGCAAAATCGTTACTCTTGCAAGAGATGCAGGTGCTTACTACAATTATCTATCAACTGAAAAAACGGGAAAACTTTACAATTTTATGGATGTAGGTCTGACCGGCAACGTGAATTACTTTATCAATAAAGGTTTTTATGTGGGGCTGAAATATTCTTATGGTCTGCTTGATGTCACCAATAATGAAATGGATGTTCTTCGGAAAGAATATGACGAAACCACAAACAGGGCAATACCCGCCAATCACTTCGACCGAAATTTGGGGTTTGAAGTGTCCTTTGGATTCAGGTTTTAAGTCTCCTCAAAAAGGCTATCCGCTTAAATAAATGTCATAGAAAAATATGATCAAGCCTTCAACCCTCCATTTTTTGACAGACCTTGCAGAAAATAACCATAAACCCTGGTTAGATGCAAACAAAAAAATATATTCCACGGCAAAACAAAATTGTCTGGATCTAACCTCTGCCCTTCTTTCAGAGATGCAAAAGTTTGATGCTGGCCTGGAGCCCCTTCAACCAAAGGATTGTATGTTCAGAATCAACCGGGACATCCGCTTCTCAGCAGACAAGTCTCCGTACAAAAGCCACTTTGGTATTGCCATGCACATTGGGGGGAAAAAGTCTGGCCTGGCAGCATACTATTTACACATTGAACCAGAAAAGTCATTTGTGGGCGGGGGTGTTTGGATGCCGGAGGCTCCAGCTCTGAAAAAAATCCGAAAGGAAATCCATTATTTTCCTAAGGAATGGACCTCTATTCTCAATAATCCGGATTTTATCAGAGTTTATAATACCCCTGATGAAGAAAGTGGTGCAAAACTCAGCAGACCTCCCAAGGGATTTGATGCAGAAGATCCTATGATTGAATGGATCAAACTAAAAAGTTTTACCGCAACCCGCCCAGTTTCAAACGAACAACTTTGTTCTGAAAAAGCACTTCCTATAGTCATCGATGCATGGAAAAGCTTGAAACCGATGCTGCAGTTTTTAAATAGTGGCATGTTAAGTGACGAAGAAGGTGGCCTATAACCTAAAACACAAATGAAGGCAGGAATTATAACCATCGGAGATGAAATCCTCATCGGTCAGATTATCAATACGAATGCAGCGTGGCTGGGCGAACAATTGACCCTCTTAGGCATTGAAGTCATTAAAACTTGGACTGTTGGTGATAGTCATATTCAAATCGGACAAACACTTCATGAATCAACTCAGGCATGTGATCTGGTTCTGATTACCGGAGGACTAGGGCCTACTCGTGACGATGTGACAAAAAAAGCCATTGCTGATTTTATGGGTGTAGCTCTGTTTTTTCATCAGGCCACATTCGAGCGAATACAACGTATATTTGAAAAATTGGGCAGAGTCATGTCTCCCTCGCACAATGACCAGTGCCTGATGCCGGAAGGCGTCACTCTATTGCAGAATAGGCTAGGCACAGCACCCGGCATGCTTTTTCACTACAACGATAAAATCATCATTTCCATGCCTGGGGTGCCTTTCGAAATGAAGGCAATCATGACAGATGAAGTATTGCCCATGTTGCAGAAACTGAGTAAAAACAAGATTGCTCATACTACCCTGCTTACTGCCGGCGAGGGAGAAACAACCATTGAAAATAAAATCACAGACATCGTCAACCGAATGCCTGAAAATTTATCCATTGCATACCTGCCTTCGCTTGGCCAGGTTAGGGTACGCATCACAGGGAAAGGACCTGAGGAAAATAGGGTGCTTAAACAGGTAGAAGAAGTGGCTGATCAAATCCATAATCGACTGCAAGACATTGTATTTGGCAGCGAAAAAGAACTCCTGGCGCTTTCCAGAAAGTTTGGGCTTACCCTTGGTACTGCCGAAAGTTGTACGGGCGGAGCCATCGCTGCAAAAATTGTTTCTGTACCAGGATCTTCAGATGTATTTACTGGCAGCATTGTCTCCTATGCCAATGAAATAAAGACGCACCTATTGCATGTGCCGGAAGAGACACTTATTGAATACGGCGCAGTAAGCGAACAAACAGCCATTGCGATGATGAAAGGTGCAATCCAAACACTTGGAGTCTCTGCAGCCGTGGCTGTATCAGGGATTGCCGGTCCTGATGGAGGTACACCGGAAAAACCCGTGGGAACAATCTGGATCTGTGCAGGAAACGAATCCGGCCATAGTACCTTTTTACTAAAAGCCGGCAAAGACCGATCTGGCAATATTGAAGCCGCAACCGTCTGTGCATTGAATGTCTTGAGAAAATGGATACTCAATGCATATAATCCTTCGTAAGCGGTACCTGTTTGCGGTTTACATTAGCAGAAAAAGCCTTGCTGATAATTTTCCGGAAGTGCTGTAGAAAGGAAATTGTTACCCGCACCTCCACAAACCCCTATTTATTCGTAATTTTGCAACATACCTAACCCGAACCTTCAAATTTTATGGCAAAAGTTGAATTGATCATGCCCAAGATGGGCGAAAGCATCATCGAAGCCACAATCCTGAAATGGACAAAAAAAGTAGGCGAACCGGTTGCCCAGGATGAAACCATTCTTGAGATTGCAACTGACAAAGTGGATTCTGAAATCCCCTCTCCTGTAACCGGCGTATTATCTGAAATCCTATTTCCTGAAGACAGTGTTGTCGCTGTTGGGAAAGTGGTAGCGATTATCCTGACAGAAGGAGAATCTGCCGTAGCAATAACTTCTCCCGCTGTAGAAGTCCCCATTTCCACCGAGGTCACAAGTCAGGTAATCGCAAAAGAAATTGAAGTGGTCTCAGACCAAATTGCAATTCAGCCAACATCTGGAAATACAAGATTCTATTCCCCTTTGGTAAAAAGCATGGCCAAAGAAGAGCGAATTAGTGAGGTTGAGCTGGATAAAATTCAAGGCAGCGGTGCCAATGGCAGAGTGACAAAACAGGATATGCTTACGTACATTGAACAACGTCAGAGCCATCCCAACGTGACTGCAGAACCGGTACTCCAGCCTAAACCACTGAATGAAGGCATACTTTCACCTACAAGCCCGTCAAACTTTGTGAATACACAGGCTTCAGGAAATGTTGAAATCATCGAAATGGACAGAATGCGGCGACTGATAGCCGACCACATGGTGATGTCCAAACAAACTTCTCCGCATGTCACCTCATTTGTAGAATCAGACGTAACCAATCTGGTGATATGGAGAGAAAAAAATAAAAAACGTTTCCTGGAAAAATATGGGGAAAATATCACCTTTACCCCTTTATTTATACATGCCATCGTCAGAGCTATCAAAGAATTTCCCATGATCAATGCTTCGTTGGATGGCAACCGGATCATTGTGAAAAAAGACATCCACATTGGCATGGCTGCAGCACTTCCGTCTGGCAATCTGATCGTGCCTGTGGTAAGGAATGCAGACCTGCTCAATCTGGCCGGCCTGGCAAAATCCGTTAACGACCTGGCAAACCGGGCTAGACAAAACAAATTAAAACCCGAAGAAATCAAGGAAGGTACTTTCACACTAACCAATGTGGGCACCTTTGGTAACCTCATGGGAACCCCGATCATCAACCAGCCCCAGGTAGCCATTATGGCAACCGGTGTTATCAAGAAAAAACCCGCCGTACTTGAAACAGAATATGGTGATGTCATTGCAATCCGCCATATGATGTTCTTGTCAATGTCATATGATCATCGCATCGTTGACGGTGGCCTTGGAGGTGCCTTTCTGAAAAGAGTGAGCGACTTACTAGAGTCGTTCGATCCGGGCACTGACGTTTAAATACTAGTTTTAAGAAAGGACGTCAAACAGCAGGTCCAGGTTGTCAAACGATTTAAATCCGGTTTTTTCTTCTTCTCCTCCCCTCACGATAATACCATATATGGGTAGTTGCTCGTTAAGTTGAGCCCATTCTCCCGGCGTAAATGGAAGATCCAGAAACACGTTTTTTTTTGCACATAAATTTCTGACATTTTCTATGTCTATTGCTTCCAGAAGATCCCACGATCGTTCAGAGCGAATCACAGGAAAGTCTACATGTGAAAAGTCAGATTCTCCTATATTTTCCAAAATAAAATCTTGAAAAACAGGCAATCCAAACGATTTGTCGTATTGGGCAAATGCCCCGAAATGAAGGGCTTGTCCCAACTCACTTTGTATGATTGTGTAAATTTCTTCCTCGCTTTGCCAACCATCAAGTTCAAGTACAAATTCAGGCCCCTCTACCCATGCTGTGATTTCCCTGATTTTGGCAGGTGAACAATACAATTCTGTGCCCACATTGCAACAAAAGCCTAGAAAATCTACACCTGCTGCGGCAAAATAGCGGGCATCCGTGAGGCTGGATACTTTGCTTGCTTTAATCTTTATCTCAGGCATTGTTGTTATTTTGTACAAAAATAGGAAGTGTTATGGCTGAAAAAAAATGGAAAGAGAAGAAAGAAGCAGCATCTCCACATTATTTTGATCTTGTCTATGATATTACTTGCCTGGTACCCGAAGGCAGAGTCACCACCTACGGAGCCATCGCCGACTATCTCGCCCTCGGTTCGGCGCGAATGGTGGGTTGGGCCCTCAATCACTGCCACAGTCAGGATACCACCATTCCTGCTCACCGTGTAGTGAACAGAAAAGGCGAATTGTCCGGAAGGATGCATTTTGCTACACCCTCTCTCATGCAGGAACGACTGGAAAAAGAAGGAGTGGAAATTAGAAATGACATAGTCTGTGATTTTCCCACCCTCTTTTGGCATCCACGGGAGCTTGGATATTAAATTGATTCTATCAAATATTTAAACCCTTTTCCATCTTTTTGGTTATATGCAAAATAATAGTTTATGCTGCGTCTTTTCACACTTTTCACCTTTACAACTTTATCCTCAATTCTGTTCGCCCAAAGTCCAATTGGAATATGGAAAAATCTTGACGATACAGACGGTAAAGAAAAATCCCACATCGAAATTTACGAATCAAATGGCAAATTGAGGGGAAAGGTTGTAAAACTTCTTCCAGCAGCTACCATCACACGCTGTGATAAGTGTGAAGGTGCTAATAAAGGAAAATCGCTCGTTGGCATGGACATCCTTTGGGACTTAAAGAAATCTGGTAACGCCTGGGATGGTGGAGAAATTCTGGATCCCAAATCAGGTGATGTCTACTCTTGTAAAATTGAGGCCGACGGCCCTTCAAAGCTTAACGTGCGCGGTTTTCTTGGTTTGGCACTTTTTGGAAGAACACAGGTCTGGTATCGGGTGAAATAAATCATCAACTTCAGTACAATAATTCAGCTCGTTTGGCGTTTTGTAGTTGTATTTTCACTACTTAACCTGAATTGCATGATACAAATGTACACCGAAGAATCACTCATCAATTTCCTGAATAATCCATCCGGCTTCTTCGAAAGACTGGAATTCGAATTTTCTCTTAATGAAGACAGTCGAATGACTGACATTTCACACTCATTTTCTGAAATTAGTACGCCTGATGAAGAATGCCTTCTTAGCCCTTCAAATTCTGTCATTGACCGAATCCTGGAATATAGCAGAACGATTTGACGATTTATCCGCCGACCGTAAAGGAGTCGATCGCTTGTCTGACTGAACCATATTCAATCAAAAGGGATTTTGCCTCCTCGTAGGAAAGCCCCGTTTTTTCCATGACCATTCGACTTCCTCTGTCCACAAGTTTTTCATTGGAGAGTTGCATGTCCACCATACGGTTGTCCCTGACTCTGCCCAGTTGAATCATAACACTGGTACTAATCATGTTTAATACAAGTTTCTGGGCAGTTCCACTTTTCATACGGGTACTGCCAGTGACATATTCCGGCCCTACGACAACCTCGATCGGAAAATCAGCCTGATCTGCAACGGGGCTTGCAGGATTGCAGGTGATACAGGCCGTAAGAATACCTTCCTGCCGGGCTCTGCGCAGTCCATTCACAACATAGGGCGTCGTACCGGAAGCTGCGATACCAATCAATACGTCAGATTCGTCTATCTGATAAGCACTCACATCTTTCCAGGCCTGCTCTGGGTCGTCTTCTGCCCTTTCCACAGCATTTCGAAGGGCAGTATCACCTCCCGCAATGAGGCCAATCACCCAATCTCTGGGAATTCCATAGGTTGGCGGACATTCCGATGCGTCCAATACGCCCAGACGGCCGCTTGTCCCTGCGCCAATATAAAACAGTCGTCCCCCGTCCTTCATTCGCGCTACAATTGCGTCAACCAGTGGTATCAGGTGAGGAATAACAGCTTCTACTGCCACCGCCACCTTCTGATTTCTATAGGTCGATGGCGCTTCAGTAATACGTTCCATTCTTATTGAAGTTTCGGTTTTTTTGAGATTAGAAACATCCCGGCAAACGTAAGTAATCCATTGATGATCAATATTTCAATACCAATTTTAAATCCAGAAAAAACCTGCTCTGATAGTGTCAGCATTGCCTGGGCTGTGTTTCCTTCAAGTCCCAGCTTTCCGACAAACCATTCAGCATTATTGATCATATCCAGACCCAAAACAAGCAATGGAGATGCAAGACAAATCCAGATGACCATTGAATCCCGAACTTCTCGCTTTGTAAACATTCCAAAGGCAAACATTCCAAGCAATGGACCATAGGTATAACCCGCTAGTTTTAAAATTACGTCAATGATAGATTTATCATCAATCCACTTAAACCCAAGCACACATAAAAAAAACAGCACGGCAAAACTCAGGTGGACAGTAAGTCGAATCCGGCGCTTTCGGGCATCTGAAGTGTGAGTATCTTTCTGCATACCCAGCATATCGATACAAAAAGAGGATGTCATCGCAGTCAGGGCACCATCGGCGCTTGGAAAAAGAGCAGAAATAAGGGCAATGATAAAAATCACACCCATGCCTGCAGACAAATAATTGCCTAATGCAATGGTTGGAAATAAATCGTCACCGGCCAAGGTAAGCTGATTTTTCTGCGCAAACAATGTCAGGAGGCCCCCCAATAACAAAAACAGTATGTTTACTACTAGTAGTGTTGTGGCAAGAGTAAGAACGTTTTTCTGCGAATCAACAAGGCGCTTTACACTGATGTTTTTTTGCATCATCTCCTGATCCAGCCCGGTCATAGTGATTGTTATAAAGGCTCCTCCCAAAATCTGCTTCAGGAAAAACCCGGAAGAATTCACATCTGTATTTATGACTCGGGTGTATCCTCCGGCTGACAACTGTGCAAATGTCTCACCCAAACCCATATCCATCTTTTGCATGATTACAATAATGCAAAGAATCAGTCCTCCCAGCATAAATGATGTCTGCAAAGTATCTGTATAAACTATTGTCTTTACTCCCCCCTCAAACGTATACAACAAAATTAAAAGCAGGATAATAAAGGCAGTAAGCACAAAAGATATACCGAGCTGATTCAAAATAAAAAGCTGCAATACATTAATGACCAGATACATGCGTGCCGTCGCCCCAAGCGTGCGTGATATAATAAAAAACAAAGCCCCTGTTTTGTATGATACCACTCCAAACCGATCCTCCAGAAAGCGATAAATAGAAGTAAGGTTCATTCTGTAATACAGGGGAAGCAACACAAATGCAATCACGAAATAACCGATAAAATATCCCAGCACAACCTGGTAATACCCAAATCCGGCTGATCCCACAGTACCGGGAACACTCACAAACGTAACCCCGCTTAACGAAGTACCTACCATACCAAATGCGACAAGCATCCAGTTACTGTTTTTATTACCTATAAAAAAGGAATCGTTGGTCGCATTTTTTGATGTGTACCAGGCAACCGCCAATAGCAACAAAAAATAGCCAAAAACAAAGGAAAAAAGTACAATAGGAGACATAATTGCTTCAATTAAAACCTCAAAATAGGGTTCTTTTTCTGTTTTGTGGAAAGAAAACTTAAGACGATTTTAATCGAATATGATTTTCTATGCCATTTCTATCAAGTATACCCATAATATGCCCGTCATCCCCCACACCAACGATGGCAATGCCCTCTTTTTTCATCAATTCAATGACATCTTTCAAATTAGTTCCTGGAGTAACAAGTACTGCCCTGGATGACATCAATTGCTGGACTGTTTTATCAGGCGTGTTGTTTTTAATGATGTCTTTGATAAATAACTCGGGTACTGTGCCACTAAAATTTCCCAAAGAGTCAAAAACAAGAAAATTTTGTTCTCCTTCCCTGTAATATTTTTCAATCACCATTGAATACGCATCACTCAGGTGTAAGCGGGTAAACGTTGTGCGCATAATCTCTGAGGCAGAGGTTTTTGCCAGAAAGGCATCGATCCTGGCCTGATTATATTCCTTGCCTGCCATCATAAAAATAAAAAGCCCTATAAGACCTAATACCATCTCTGCCATAAAAATTCCAGATACAATAAATAAAGCCGCAATGACCCTTCCTACAAACGTAGCAATGCGAGTACCCATCACGCGACCCAGTCTGGCAGATAAAATTGCACGAAGAATTCTTCCTCCGTCCATGGGGAAGGCAGGAATCAAATTAAAACCAAATAAAAGAAAATTGATAAAGGCAGTATATCTGAAAAATTCAGTGCTGTCAGTAAAATGAAAATCCACAACCTTTGGGAATACCTCTCCGGTAAAAACATACAGATACACGGATAGAGATATGGCAATCACTAAGTTGACCATCGGTCCGGCAAGTGCAATTACAAATTCCTGGAAGGGCTTCTCCGGTATACTTTCCATACGGGCTACCCCTCCTATGGGAGACAGAATGATGTCACGGGTCACCACGCCAAATCGTTTTGCTGTCAAAGCATGTCCATATTCATGCATGACAACACACAAAAACACAACTATAAGGAAAGCCATGGAAACCAAATTCTCCTGCACCCTCTGCTCACTGGTCAACACCGAGTAACTGATGAAAATTGCCAGTAAACCGAACGTCCAATGCAGCTTAACTGGTATTTGACTGATCCTTCCAATAGTAATACTTCCTCCTGCCATCATTGCGATTATGTTGTTTCTAACCAAATTGGCTCATATAGCATTCCAGATAAGATCTTTCGGCTAATGACAACTCTCTGCATCTCTGAGGTGCCTTCATAAATTTGAGTAATTTTTGCATCACGCATGAGCCTTTCCACATGATATTCCTTTACAAATCCATAACCACCGTGTACCTGTACTGACTCAACAGTATGTTTCATAGCGACCTCAGAAGCATAAAGTTTTGCCATAGCAGCCGCTGAAGTGTAATCCATGCCCTGGTCCTTCATCCATGCCGCTCTGTATACCATTAGCCTTGCTGCCTCTATCTCTGTAGCCATATCAGCAAGTTTAAAGGCAATAGCCTGATGCTGCCCAATCGGCTTACCAAAGGCTTCCCTTTCCTTTGCATATTTTACGGCAAGTTCATAAGCGCCCGCTGCTATTCCCAATGCCTGCGCTGCAATACCAATTCTGCCGCCAGATAATACTTTCATCGCAAATTTAAATCCAAAGCCATCTTCTCCTATCCTGTTTGACTTAGGGACCTTCACATCCGTATACATGATGGTATGCGTATCAGAAGCGCGTATTCCCAACTTATCCTCCTTCGCTCCAACTACCACACCAGGCCAGGACGTTTCTACCAGAAAAGCATTGATTCCCAGATGCTTTTTGGCTGAGTCCGTCTGGGCAATCACAATATGTAGTGAAGAGGTGCCTCCGTTGGTAATCCAGTTTTTTGTCCCATTCAAGAGGTAATAGTCTCCCATATCAATCGCCGTAGTGCGCTGACTCGTGGCATCGCTACCAGCCTCCGGCTCTGACAAACAAAAGGAGCCAATCCATTGACCTGAAGCCAGCTTTGGCAAATACGCAGCTTTTTGCCCTTCACTGCCATATTCTTCGATACCCCAGCATACAAGGGAATTGTTGACAGACATGATGACAGAACATGAACTGTCCACTTTGCTGATTTCCTCCATGGCGAGTACATATGATATTGTATCCATGCCTCCACCACTATATTCGGGCGAGACCATCATTCCCATAAATCCAAGCTCAGACATCTTCCGAACCTGTTCTTTTGGATATGACATAGACCTATCTCTTTCAATCACGCCCGGCAATAATTCCTGTTCTGTAAACTCACGTGCTGCTTCCCGAACAGAAAATTGTTCTTCTGAGAGTTGAAATTGCATATTGATAAATTTTGGTTAGGTACAGCAAAAATAACGCTTTTCACTGCCTTTTTGCCAGATAGTTTTTATTTTTCTGGTTGATTTTGCTTGAAAACGGGCTCTATAATTCCGATTCGATCTTGGTTTTACAGACATGGACTTTCTTCAACATCAAAGAAAGGCAATTCTGCCTGCCGCGGCGGGGGCGTCAATTGAAAACTCTTCCTGTGATATTCGCTTATTCCGTACTCAAGTATAGCTTTGCGGTGAGTCATTGTCGGGTATCCCTTGTTTTGATGCCACTCATACTGCGGATATTTTTCGTGCAGAACATGCATATAATCATCTCTATAAGTTTTGGCCAGAATGGATGCAGCGGATACAGATGCGTAAATACCATCACCTCCAACAAAACACTGGTGCGGAATATCCTTGTAATTCCTAAATCGGTTGCCATCCACCAGAATAAATTCCGGTTTTACTGTAAGATGGTCCAAAGCTATATGCATCGCCTTTACAGAAGCCCATAAAATATTGATGTTGTCAATTTCAGGGGCATCAACTTGTGCTACAGAATATGCTACCGCATTCGCTTCAACTTCCTTCCGTAATAGATTGCGCTGCTTTTCTGTAATCTGCTTGGAATCATTGAGCAAAGGATGAAAATAATCCACCGGAAGTATCACCGCAGCTGCAAATACAGGACCTGCAAGACATCCTCTGCCAGCCTCATCACAACCCGCTTCGGGAAATACTTTAAAACAGCTCTGAAGTGAGGACATTTTCTTAGTTTACAAAGAAATATATCAATTCGTTACTCATAACGCAACGCCTCAATCGGATCAAGCCTCGAAGCTTTCAGGGCTGGATACAACCCCGAAACCAAACCCACTACTATACAAACACTAAAACCCAGAATCATCCAATTCCAGGGGATAAAAAATCGCCCGTCCACCATTGTCGAGACCCCAAATCCCATCAGAATACCCAGAGAAACACCTACTACGCCTCCTAAAAGACAAATGACGATAGCCTCAATTAAAAACTGCAGAAGAATATTCCGCCTGGTGGCTCCAAGCGCCTTTCGAATTCCTATTTCTTTAGTCCTTTCTGTGACCGAAACGAGCATAATATTCATTAGCCCAATGGAAGCGCCCAGCAGCGTGAGCATCGCAATTACAACAGTACTCCACCTTAGTGTACTTGTCATGTCCTTTAGCTGATTCAGTATTCCGTCACTTTTTCTGATTTCAAAGTCATTCTCCTCAGAAACCTTGAGCTTTCTGGATTTGCGCATGGTACCAATAGCGTGATTGATTGCTTCTTCCATATCATTTTGCGCAGAAACAGCCACAGTGAGATTATAGGCCTTATCTGCATATCCATACAAAACCTTCGAATTGTACAAGGGGATGAAGACCCGACGGTCTGAAGACCCACCAGAGGCAGAACCCTTGCTTTTCAATGCTCCTATGACTTTGTATTTGTCACTATTGATAAAAATATCCTTACCAACAGCCTTCTCGGGGTTTTCCTGAAACAAAACCTTGACAATATCGCTTCCAATAATCACTTTTTGATTTGTAGAATACACTTCATCATACGAAAAATTCCTGCCAGCCTCCAGCTCAAATGAAGAGTTATTCAGAAAATTTTCATCAATACCTGCTACCCTTACATTGGGGTTGGTTTTTTTAGTTCCATATTTTACCGTAGCATCAGATGTACAAAAGGACTCAATAGCCACCTTTGCTGTGCCAAAAGCATAATTTGTTTTAAAATCCATCGCCTGGTCAAACAAAATGGGATCAGAAGGTTTTTGCTGCCTTCCTCTTTCCCTGTTTCTCAAGGATTCAGAAAGTGGTCTTATATTGAATGAATTTGCCCCCAGTCTGTTGAAATTATCGCTCATCGAAAACAAGATGCTGTCAATCGCTGTAAGTATGCCAACCAGGCAGGTGATTCCCACAGCAATAATCATGAGAGTGAGCATCGTACGCAGTAGATTGGAACGAACTGACCCCAAGGCAAGTTTGACATTTTCACTATAATGCATACTGATATTTCATGCGCGATTATTTGCAAAGATAATGGTCCTTCATCTTTCTTCGGCTTTTAATGGAGCAATGAGCCATCTATATCGACAAAGGCACAATGCCTCCATTCCAGAATAAAGCTTCATGTTTTTTCTACCCTTTGTTTTCAGTATACCTGAAGGCAATGATGCGAGCAATCAAGTCATATGGCATGGGCTGGTCTAATGGAAATTGCACTGACCCTTTACCCTGCTTGTATTTTGATAATTCTTCTGAAAAAGCACGATGTCCGGAAGGCGTTGCATACAATCCGATATGATGTTTAAATCCTGCAAAATATATAAGAGGCCTGCCATTTGTCTTATATGCAGGCATACCATAGCCAAACCCTTCAACTACTCCCGGGGCATTATCAAACACACAAATTCTGATCTTTTGAAGAATGATTTGTACTTCTTCCGGGAATGTCTGAATGTACTGGTCAACTGAAGTCATTGGATCAAGTTCTTACTCTATTCCATAAAAATAAATCGTTTCCTTTGAATTCCCATCATCCATCTCTCATCTATATAACTGCATCGCCCTGCACACAGCATTATTTAAACGTTGACTTGAACACCTGATACTTTCAGCGATTGTCTCTCCTTCCTCATGCAATGTGTAAATTGTGGGGTTGCCAAGAGTTGCCTTTTCAGTGGAAGTAAGTTCAGAGGTGCCGCAAAATATCAGACATGGCTTTTTATACAGTGAACACATTGCTGCAACACCACCAACACATTTTCCTTCCAGTGACATTCCGTCCAGCTTGCCTTCCCCTGTGATGACTATGTCTGCCAAAGCAATTTTTTGTTCCAATCGGTGTGCCCCTGAAAAAAAATCCCAGCCACTTCCAATACGTGCTTCTAAAAATACAGCTGCTCCGGCTGCAAGTCCTCCAGCAGCTCCTCCCCCTCGAACATTAGTGTGATAATGCCTGGGAAATTGTTCTAAAAATAATGATGAAATGTGGTCTGTACCTTGAGCAAGAACTCGGATGTCGGAAGAAGAAGCCCCTTTTTGAGGTGCAAAAAGGATGGCCCCCCTTTCTCCTGTAAGCGGAACCAGGACATCGGCCCAGACCTTGAAGCTGATTCCGTCCAGAAGTTTCGTATCCAATGTCTTAGTTATCTTTTGAATCCTTGTCAATGTGCCGCCTGAAGGAATAAATATACTGCCTGCAACATCTGAGAATTTGTATCCAAGAGCAGCTGCCATGCCGGTGCCTACGTCATGAGTGCCACTGCCCCCAAGAAAAAGATGCACCTCTGTACATCCATGAAGAATCGCGTGACTGATCATCATGCCTACACCAAAAGTATTCGTTTGAATCGGATTCCTTTCAGATTCTTCAAGCAACATCAAGCCGCAACTTTGGCTTGTTTCAATATAGGCCTTATTATCCTTCCTCAAATACATGGCATCGATTAAGCGACCCAATCCATCATTCACCTGGCAATACACTTCTTCGCATTGCAAGGCCTCTTGTAAAGACATTAAACTGCCCTCCCCTCCATCAGCAACAGAAATGCCTTCACAGAAACTATGCGGGTGTTGTTCACGACATGCTTCTGTGATTACGTGAATGACTTCAGCAGAATTCATCGAACCCTTGAATTTATCTGGGATTATCAAGATGCGCATCATGAAAAGAACTGAACGTGATGAACTAATAAAGATAGGGGTGAAGGAGCATAGTTTTAATAAAAATCAACATGTTTTTATAAAAAGAAAACAGACAATCAACTTTTTGATTGTCTGTTATTCTAATCATTAAAGCCACATTATTTCTTGTTTTCTTTCATATAACACAAAGATGCATTAAAAATTGTATGCAAAACGAGTACAATTCTTTTGAAATTGTGGTTTTTAAGGAATTTAATTTCTTAATAATGTGCTGTAATTCAGTTGTTTATGGCGTTAATTTTGCTATTTTAAAGCATTGTTTTCACTTTCTAATTTAGAAAACATTAACTTTTTTAACAAAACGCTATGAGCATGAGAATCGCTTCACGACTCAGATCGCTGTTTGAGACAGAGTCTTGTTTAGTTTTTCCAACGAAAACTCGTAATGAGCGTATCAATATCCTGGCGCAAAAATTTCAATACCGGACGAGTTGAGTCAGGATCAACCTTTGCATTGAAATACAGAGAGGCGCGGAAAAAATGATGTTGTTCATCCGTGAGGTAAAACTGCAAAGGGCTTGCAACAGGACCCTCCATTTCAAATAAAATACCCTTGACTCCGTGTGCATTGACAATTTCTGACTCTTTCCTGTAATTCGCCTTGATATTATGCTTTCCGGCAAGAGCAAAAACATCGTTGATGAGTAAGGATAGAGTTTTTTCCTTTGTGATGGGATAATAACTGCAATGCAGGCTTGCATTCAGTTCCGGCACCTGAAGATCAAACCAACAATCAGACCCCGGTTTGCCATCGAATAAGAAAGAATCTCTGACAACTTTACTATACATGGCCTGTCGAAAGGTGAAGGCGCAGTCCGTTTTTTGAAATTCCCCAAATTGCTTGTCCGGATATACCACGCGCGGATACATCCTGGGGCGAGGAATTCTGATTGTTTCTTCGCTGCATGCCTGCAAAATGATGACAAGCAAACAGATATATTTAATCATTTTCATGGTGCACTATCTCTAATTTTATCCTCTCAATCCTGTTTTTATTCACATTCTCTACGCTAAGAACAATGTTTCCAAATTGAAAAACACGGCCTATCACAGGCAAATTTCCAGAAGCCTCTACCAATAACCCTCCCAGCGAGTCAGCCTCTTTTCTAAATGTATCAAAAAAGCCTGATGAAATTCCCGCAATTCTGCACACGTCCTGGATTAGCGTTTTGCCATCAAATAAAAACTGATTGTCTTTAATCTTTAAAAATACCTGCTCATCTTCTCCATCAAACTCATCTTTAATTTCGCCTACAAGTTCCTCCATTACATCTTCCAGCGTTGCAATTCCCGATGTTCCGCCGTACTCATCCACAATAATTGCCATGTGTTGCCGGTTGTTTTGGAACTCGCGCAGCAACATGTCTACGCGTATTGATTCGGGAACAAAGAGAATGTCCTCCCTGATCAGCTTCGTCCAGTCGTGATTGTCTTGCCCCAAAGCCAACGGCAAAATATCCTTTACAACCAAAATACCGGAAATCGTATCCAGTTCACCATGAAATACCGGAAACCTCGAGTAACCCGTGGTTTTTATGTATGCCAGTACTTCTTCAAATTTCCACGAATCAGAAATGGCTGATATATCCATTCGCGGGCACATAATTTGCCTCGCTGTGATAAATCTCAAGTCCCTGACATCCTGTAGATTGACATCATCATCGTGGTCAACCTCCTGATCGCCTTCAAAACTTGAGGTAGTCTGTAATAAAAAGGATTTATCCGAATTTTCCTGGGATTGCACCACAGATGCCTCTCCTGTAAACCACTTGATCTGTATATAAATAACAGGAAACAATGGCAAAAATAACCAGCGAAAAATGTGGGCATATTTTTGATGTGTTGACTGAGTAATGTTCAACTCCAGGAGAGGCATTACTGCCTCAAGAACAATCACAATCAGCAATGTGCAAATCCATGACGGAGCATTATAGAAAATGTGGTAGGCATGAATAATGTCCTTTTGAAAAAATACAGTTTGTATCAAGAAAAAAAAACATACATATACCAACATCATAGATACCCTGGCAAAATACAGGGAAGCATTCCTGGAGGCACGACGCGAATCTTTGTTTCTCAATAGTGTGCGGAAGAATTTGATAGTATTCATCCAGCCCGATGCAGCCTGAATTCTCGCCTCAGAAAAATAGATGTATGCCTGCAGCAAAAAAAAGAAACATCCAAACGTGAGTAAAATTGTTCCCGGCACTCCTGTTGCACTGGAAAAGAAATGTTCGGCTTGTTCTGTTAATGGATCTGTATCCAAAATTAGGTGTGTTTTTCGAGTGTGTCCTTAAAAAGGCAAATCATTGTCATCAGGCACACCAGATGGGGTGCTTGTTGTCTGACTGGTTTTGGACTGAAAGTCATCCTCAATTCCGGGGAATCCAGCAGAAATACCCGGCTGACGTACTTCCCGTTTTTCCAGCGACTGTATTACGGATGCCACAATTTCGGTCACCGTCCTTTCAACACCTTCCTTGTCTTGATACTTTCTGTGTGTGAGTTTCCCCTCTACAAAGACTAAATGACCTTTTTTCAAGTCCCTTTCTGCTTTTTCTGCAAGTCCACGCCAAACTACGATCGTGTGCCATTCCGTCAATGTCTGCCACTGGTCATTTTTGTCGCGATAGTTCTCATTTGTAGCCAGCGAAAAAGTGCCTACTTTCGTCCCGTTTTCAAGAGTTCTGATTTCCGGATCCCTCCCTAAATTACCTATTAGCGTTACTTTATTAAACATGTTTTTTCATTTTTGTTTGGTATTCCAAATGACGGTATTGTTCACACTGTTTTTATTCCCCGGATTCCGCCATACTCAGTCCATTTGAGTATGCATTTGACCTGATATATTCCGAAACTAATTTAGGAAATGCAAATTTTGATACTTTTTCCCGTTCCACCAAATATAGGTCGGTATTTTTTATGATATTTAACTTGTTCACTTTCAATTTATAAAAATTTCCATAAATCTTCTGGTGTGATAAAACCTGGCTGGACTTTGCAATCAACGGGTAAGTTGACAAAGCAGGTGTTGTCTGACCTGTTATTGAAAACATTAAACCATCAAAGTCTTCCTTTCTAAGAATATACTCCTGGGCAGTTTCTATGAGAGGTAATTGAAAAAGCCTTGGCCAGATTTCACCTGAAGTCCGTTGCTGGATTAGTGTGTGTCCGTCTTCGCATTCAATATCCAAAAAGTGAAAATACCTTTTTACTAGTGGTTGTTTTTTTTTCTTTACCGGAATTTCAGTGGTTTTTTCTTCCTGAAATGCCCTGCAGTATTCAGACAAAACACATACCTGACAGTTGGGTCTTCCGGGAGTACACTGTAACGAACCAAAGTCCATCAAGGCTTGGTTAAAATCTTCTGGCACAGCAAACTCGATGGCCTTTTCCAGAAACTGTTGGATTTCTTTTACCGTAGCCGGTTGCTGTATATCTGAGGTAATACCAAGGACTCTGCTTATCAGACGCAATACATTACCATCAATTACCGGATGAGGTAGCCCAAAAGAAAACGATGCAATTGCTGCGGCAGTATACGGGCCAATTCCCTTCAATTGACTTAATTCCTGAATTGTAGTTGGAAAGGCTCCCTGGTTTTGTTCCACAAGATATTTTGCAGTAAAATGCATATTTCTCGCCCGGTTATAATAACCGAGCCCTTCCCAAGTCTTTAATAGCAACTCCTCTGGTGCAGAAGCGAGAATATCTATAGTCGGAAAGACGGTTAGAAATCGATCGAAGTATTTCTTGCCCTGTTCCACCCTGGTTTGTTGAAGAATAATTTCAGAAACCCAGACTTTGTACGGATCCGTAGATTTTTTCCAGGGGAGGTCCCTTTTATGCTCCAGCCACCAGTTTAGCAACTCTGAAGAAAAGCGGGCAGGCAGTACCGAAACATTCATTTTTAGCATTCACCCGTAAAATACGGCATAAAACCTTTAGGCTGACATAGATCTTACCAGGGAAAAGTCGCCATAACTCTCCTTAATCATCTCCTTTAATGCTTTCCGAGCAAAAAATATCCGACTCTTGACTGTTCCCAAGGGAAGATTAAATTCATCCGCAATTTCCTGGTACTTGAACCCCTCAAAGTGCATGACAAATGGAATTCTGATGCTGTCTTCCAATGACTCAATCATCGCATTCAATTCTGCAAGAAGTATGTTTCTGTTCGCATCATTCTCGGTAGCAACGCTACCTGAATTAATGAAATATAAATTGTCGGTAGAATCAATAATCGTGTTTGATTTGGCCTTTTTACGATAGTTGTTTATGAAGATATTCTTCATAATCGTAAAAGTCCAGGCCTTAAAATTAGTATCAGGTCTGAATTTGTCCCGATTCGTGATTGCCCGGATTGCCGTCTCCTGATACAAATCCCTCGCGTCTTCGGTATTTTTAGTCAAATTATACGCAAACGCATTAAGTGAATCTGTAAGCACCTCAAAATTCTTATCAAACTCCAGGGTAGACATTTTCTATCATTTTTGTTGCAACAAATGTACAAAGTTATTGAACAACTATCAACAACATGAAATACCATGAATGTTAAAAAAAACCTAAAGTGTCGCAACGATAAATCTTTTTCCGGATTTTAGTCCGAAAAACAATGCTATAAAGTATCCGCGAATTACGCAATCATTGATCTGACAGTCGGATAATCACCGTAACTTTTATAGATCTGCTCCTTAAGTGCTTTTCTGGCAAAAAATATGCGACTTTTCACCGTTCCCAACGGTAAATCAAACATTTCGGCAATTTCATTGTACTTGTAGCCCTCATGGTGCATCACGAAAGGAATTCTTATGGAGTCTTCCAATGAATCTATCATAGTCTGCAATTCTTTCATCAGAATATTTCTGTTGCCATCATTGTGCGACGTGTGCTGCCCGTTGTCAATATAGTATGTATTGTCCGTTGCATCGAGAATTGTATTGGCCTTTACTTTCTTTCTATAGTTATTGATAAAGATGTTTTTCATAATTGTGAATGTCCATGCCTTAAAATTAGTCTCCGGCCTAAATTTATCCCTGTTGTGTATGGCTCTGAAAGCAGTTTCCTGGTATAAATCCTTTGCATCTTCAGTATTCTTGGTTAGGCTGTATGCAAATGCATTGAGTGACTCCGTAAGGAAATTCAGATTCTGGTTAAATTCAATGATTGACATGGCTATTTAATTTCAGACAAAGATACATAATGTTCAATGTTTTTAAACAAATTGTTGAACAAAATTGCTGAAAGTTTTTGTCAAAGGAAATTTATACCTAAATAGCTGCAGAAGTCCTTAGTAAAAATCTTCGACTCTTACTTCATACACCAACACTTCTCCTTCTCTGACACCAAACGGGGCATTGTTGCCATACGCTTCTCCGGGAGGTATCACGATCACACCTTTTCCTTTACGACCAAACAAAGCAAGTCCCTTACGTAGGCCGGGTATTGCAGTGGAAAGTACAATTTTTACTGGGGCATCAGCGGGAGAAGCATCAAATACCGCGTCGTCCAGGTATTTTGCAGTGTAATCAAAGGTGATAGTTTGTGTTTGTACAGGCTTTTCTTCCTCTCCCATGTCTTGAAAGTACACATAGACGCCCAGTGTATCTGTAAAGAGATAGCCCTTTTCTTTGCCGTAGCTGGCAATTTCTTCTTCAAACACCAAATCAGCCTTTCCACATGAGGTAGTCAGCACAATGACGACCCACAACAGGTTCCGGTAGTTGTTCACCTTTAAACTAGTTTTTTAAAAATTGAATACCTCTATGTCAAAAATCAGAACCGCATTTGTACGGCCGGCAATATTCTGACTTCCATAAGCATATTTTGAAGGAATCAGTAACATCCCTTTTCCTCCTTTACCAAATTTAGGGATACCGATCTGCCATCCCTGAATCACAGAGTACAATGGAAAGGTCGCTTTTTCAGCTGCATCAAAAACCTGGCCATCCAAAAAATATCCTTTGTAGGTGACTGTCACCTGACTGGTGATTTTTGGTTTTTCAGATGAACCCTCTGCCGTCGTCACATAATATATACCATCTGCTGTTTTTGTGGCCGTAAGGTTTTTGGTATTGATGTATTCTTCAATGAGCCGAATATCTTCTGTAAACTGTTCTTCAACAGACAACTGGTCGTCTCCACACGACACTAAAAATGCAACACAAAAGAAAAACAAGTACTTCATATCTTTATTTTTATATTGTCACTCTTTGTGTGACTGATTATCAAAACCATATGGAATGTGCATGAGAAAAAAATTCAAACTGCTTATGCAACCGATTCATGTGCATTCCATACATTTACTTATTAACAGATTTTTGTGCTTCAGAAAGCCCACACTCTAAGAAAGACAAATACCCATCCACACCCTCTACAAATGGTCGGGGACGACTGATAACTTCTTGATTGTTTGTTACCATCACATACAATGGCTGTGAATTCTGTTGAAAATTTACTATCTGAAAATCAGCCCACTTATTCCCGACATTTCTGATTTTCCGTTGAGTCTGTTCTGAAATATAAACTTTAGGTAACTTTTTATCCTCATCGACGTACAACGAAATTAAGACAAGGGAATCATTGAGGATAGATCTGATCCTGTCATCCACCCAGATATGCTCTTCCGTTTTTCGGCAATTGACACATCCATGTCCCGTAAAATCGAGCATGACTGGTTTGTTTACCTCTCGCGCATATGCCATACCTTCAAAATAATCCTTGAAACAGTTGATGTTATTTGCACATTTGGTATATGAAGGATATTTTGCCTGAATTGTAGCATCGACGTCCTGGGCTTTCAGGAAAAAATTATAATGAGCAGGAGGCGCCAATCCACTCATCAAAGATAAAGCCTGATAATCGCCGGTCTTTTCATTGACTTTAAATCCAGTCGTAAGATATGCCACCAAGGCAAGGGATAGAAGCGCGAATACTTTTCGGGAACCAGACAATCTTTTTACTGGACTATCATGCGGAAATTTGATTTTACCAAACAGATAAATTGTCATAGCTGTAAAAATGACCACCCACAGTCCCATAAACAATTCATATTTCAGGAAATCCCAACCATTTGTCATGTCTGCAACTGATAAAAACTTTAATGCCAAAGCAAGTTCCAAAAATCCCAGAACAACCTTAACAGTATTCATCCAACTACCTGATTTAGGCAACGTATTCAGCCACGCAGGAAATGCGGCAAACAAACCAAACGGCAGGGCAAGTGCGGAAGAAAATCCCAGCATTACCAAAAAAGGCCCCATGTATTCTCCTTTCGTGGCTGCTTGAACAATAGCTGTGCCAATGATAGGACCTGTACACGAAAACGAGACCAGAGCCAATGTGAAAGCCATAAAGAAAATGCCCAGTAAGCCACCCTTGTCTGCAAGCTTATCGCTCCCTGTACTCCAGCTACTCGGTAATGTGATTTCATAAAATCCAAAAAACGAAAAAGCAAAGACAATGAAAATGAGAAAGAACAAAGAGTTTGCAACCCAGTTTGTAGACAATCTGTTAAGTGCTTCTGGGCCTACAAAAATTGTAATCAATAGACCTATCAGCACATAAATCACGATGATCGAAAGGCCGTAAATCATGCCATTAACCCAGCCTTTTCTTTTTGTGTCCTTTGTAAAGAAGCTGATTGTAATAGGAAGCATTGGAAACACACAAGGAGTGAGTAAGGCAAGAAGACCGCCAATGAATCCAAACAAAAACGTCCACAGCAATCCTTCTTTTTTCTGTTCCTCCCCTCCGCAATTACTGATCGGGTGTTCATAAGTGGATGCAAGTGCAGAAATTTTCTGATCAATCTTGTCTCCGGTAATTTTTGCACCCACAAATGTGGTTTCTTCAAAGGGGGTAGAATCTTTTACAATATTCTGAGGTATAGACTCAGGTTCGTCTGACTGACTTTCTGCTTTCTCACTTTTTACTTCTTTTGCCTTGCCGGGAATCGTGAATGTAAAGTCTGCATCTGTGGGAGGAAGACATTTTTCCTGATCACATGCCATATAATTTACGTATCCCTTAATGGTCGAGCCGGGGTTTAATGCTTTTATCTTTTGTTCAATAATAAACGCTTTATCAGAAGTAAATTTGATAACATTGACCCCAAACAGCGCATCCATTCCTTCCTTCCTGGCTCCGGATTCTTTTGCCTTCCCCAATAGTTGTATTCCTGCCATCTCCTCATAATTCACGCTGGTGGGCACAGGTCCGTCTTCAGATGTATATTGAGAATAAATGGTCCAACCCTTGTCAACAGTCGCAGTATACCTTAAAACATACTCATCACCTTTGACGGCCACGATGTCAAATTTCCATTTTACGGGTGTAAAAACCTGTGAAAACAGGTTAGAAAATAGAATTGTCAGTGTAAAAATCAATGAAAAACGTCTCATCAGCTAAATTCTTTGTCTTTAGTATATCTCGTCAAACTGGATTTCTTTTGGAGGTAGGCACCTTGTACCATCACACGTCATGAATTCAACTGTACCTAGTACCCTTCTTGAATCACTGACTGGAATTCGCAAGGTAAATAATGCCTTGTTCTTAAATTTTAAGACTGTCATGTCAAACATTTCATCAAAAACAGAATCGGGGGTAGTCTTTTCTTCAAACTGGACACTTTTTCCAGCAATGGTAAAGCTTGTGGGAATCGGCCCTCCCTCGTCGGTATTTTGAGAATAAATGACCCAACCTGCCTGCATGGTCGCCGTTGCCAAAATCTCAACTTCCCTGTCGGTTAGTTTTTTGGCGTTGAACTCCCACTTTACTGGGTTCTGCGACTGTCCCTTTGTGACTTCGGCAAAGCAACAAACTATAAATATACTCAGCAATGTAATATGTGCACTCATAAAATCCCGAAAAACCGAAGCTAAATAAAGTGCGAAAGTACTTCTATTTGGCGTCTTATTGAAAGAGAGATCCTGCATTAATAAAAGTTTAACCAAGCATCTGCATTACTTCGGAATGCATTACAAAAATCCCGGCGACAAAGCGCAGGCCAGAAATGCCAAATGCAAAAACTCATTCAAAAGTCTAGACGAGGAATCACTCACCAACACTCCCCCTAAGAAAGCTATAGGAAGAGATAATGTCAACAAATGCTCCCATCCGTTTGAAAAAACAAGAAAATACGACCCAAAGGCAAACAAAAGAGCAAGAAATTGAATGTTGTATTTTTTTTGAAGCTGAATGTTCTTTTTACCAGTAATGGAGTCATAATTGATAAGAATCAGGATCGTTGCCAGAAGAACCATAAATATTCCAACCATTGAAAAACTAACTACGAACTCCTGAAATTTGACGCTCATGTCAAACATTTTTCGAATTTCGACAAAGTCAATCAATTTCCGGTTATTCCAAAACCGATGGGTTCCCAACAAAATAACGGGAGTAAAATATCCACACAGGAACTGAATGATTTCAAGAAAACGAAACTTTCTTAATTGCACGATTGACAAAAACCCCCATACACAAAAGAGAAAATATGGAAAATAAAAAACGGTAGCCAGGGAAAGATAAAATCCTGCCATATACACAGGAACTGTTACCGTGGAAACCTTATAGGTTGAATACATATGTAACACAGACAAAGCAACAAACGTGCTTGCAATGATTCCTGGAGAAAAAATAGCGTTTTGAGGCACAACGGATACAATCAGGACATAAATGACTGCTGGTATCAATGTGTTTTCCTTCAGGAGCCTGTGCTTTACGGCAATAGCATTGACAAGTAACGCCTGTATGTATATAAGAATAACGGCAGCAATGTTCTGCATTAATGCATCCGGCAACAATTGGATAAACGCCTGTTGAACTTCATTTCCACTGGATGAAACTGAATACGAAACAGGTTCTATCAATGAAAAAATGCGGACAATACACACGTATGGCAGCAAAAGCAGCTGGGTAAAAAAATTGTTTCTTCTAAATACTGCAATCACTATAATCAAAAAATTAGCTCAACAATTGGGTGTCTGGTGCTATCATTCCTAAACATGATGCCTTTGCAAACATACAATTATTTCTATTTCAAAAAGAAAAGAATTGAAACCTCCAGGAAAAATCAAAAGCATCCATGATCAATTATTCCATGGAGAAATACCCGAATGAAAAAATTCTCAGTGTCCCTCTTTCGAGAAAAACTTAAGTCAGATCCGGGATTCAGGTTTTTGGGAATGATCATTTTTTGAATTCTGTACTAAACTGTCTGACCTACCCTCTGTTTTTATGTATATTGCATCTTTTTTAGCAGGCTTGTGTGGTAGGTATGTCCATTTCTATTGATAAAATCAAAGAACCTGTAAAGGGTGAACTTCTGGACTTCGAAAAGCATTTTCGGGAGGCAATGAAAAGCTCTGCCCCCTTAATGGATAAAATCACCTATTACATCATCCAGAAAAAGGGCAAACAAATCAGACCTGTGCTGGTTTTTCTGTCTGCAAAAATGTGTGGCACCATCAATCCTTCTACTTATGTAGCTGCGTCACTGATAGAGCTTTTACATACTGCAACCCTGGTGCATGATGACGTAGTAGATGACGCTTATATGCGGAGGGGGTTTTTTTCAGTAAATGCACTTTGGAAAAATAAAGTCGCGGTACTTGTAGGCGATTACTTGCTGTCCAAGGGACTCTTGATCGCACTTGACTCACAAAATTATAACCACCTGCATACTCTGTCTACTGCTGTCAGGCTTATGTCTGAAGGAGAGTTGCTGCAAATTGAAAAAGCGAGGAAATTAGACATCACAGAGGATGTTTATTTTGATATTATCCGACAAAAAACTGCTTCACTGATTGCTGCTGCTTGCAAGGCTGGAGCCGCTTCTGTGACAGAAAATCTGGATGTCCAGAATCAGTTGTGGTTGTTTGGGGAAAAACTGGGCATGGCTTTCCAAATAAAAGACGATTTGTTTAAGTCATTGAATTCGTAAAAGAAACCGGAGGCATGGAATATGCTGTAGAAAAAATGAACTTTTTTAAATCAGAGGCGCTTTCCATACTTGAACCTTTGCCCGAGAACCCTGCAAAGCAAGCAATGAACGAGCTGGTTGAATATTTCACTGCAAGAAAACTGTAATCCGAATTGATTTCTCAGAATGCTATAACTTTTCCAACATGCAACAAGTCGCTTTAATCATCCTTGACGGCTGGGGAATCAACCCCGATGAAAACGTCAGTGCAATCTCTGCAGCAAATACACCTGTGATGGACGCACTGATTTCAAATTACCCCAATGCAACGCTTACAACTTTTGGTGAAGATGTGGGACTACCGGAAGGACAAATGGGTAATTCTGAGGTAGGACACACAAATATCGGCGCAGGCAGAGTAGTGTACCAGGAACTTGCCCGCATCCATAAAGCTTTCAGAGAAGACGAACTTCTTTCCAATCAGGTGTTTATCGACGCCCTTGAATTTGCGTCCAATAACACAAAGCGAATTCATCTGATGGGCCTAGTCTCTGATGGCGGTGTTCATTCGCATATCAGCCACCTAACTGGGCTCTGTGGGCTTCTGGACCAGCACGCCAGAGATTCGCAGATATTTATCCACGCTTTTACCGACGGCAGAGACACTGACCCCAAAGGAGGCGCGGACTATCTAAGGCAAATTGAATTGCTGACAAATGATCATATCCATCTCGCTACTGTGGTGGGAAGATATTATGCGATGGACAGAGATAAACGCTGGGAAAGGGTGAAAATTGCCTATGACCTTTTGGTCAACGGCAAAGGTGATGTTGCTGACGATCTTTCCAGCGCACTGGAGTTGAAATACCTGGAAGGAGAAACGGACGAGTTTGTGAAACCCCTGATCCTAAAGAAATCACTTTTCAATCAACCCTTTCTTCAGGAGGATGATGTTGTTATCTTCTTCAACTTTAGAACAGACAGGCCCCGGCAATTGACAGAAGTGCTGACTCAAAAAGACCTACATGAATTCGACATGCACAAACTTCGCCTGCATTTTGTTTCATTCTCCAACTACGACCAAAGTTTCGAAAACATTGCTGTACTGTTTGAAAAGGATAATCTGACAAAAACACTTGGAGAGGTCATTAGTCAGCAGGGGCTCTCCCAGTTAAGAATTGCAGAAACAGAAAAATATCCACATGTCACCTTCTTTTTTAACGGAGGTGTCGAAAAAAGTTTTCCTGGCGAAGAAAGAATTATGATTCCTTCTCCCAAGGTACCTACGTACGATCTTGCTCCTGAAATGAGTGCCGGACAAATTACAGATCAACTGATTGAGTTTGTGGATAAAAACCGGCCAGATTTTATTTGCCTGAACTATGCAAATACCGATATGGTGGGTCATACTGGTGTTTTTTCGGCGGCAGTGAAGGCAACGGAATATGTAGATAGCTGTTTGGGGCGCTTGCTGGATACGCTGATATCACATGAATATGTTTCAGTTATTCTGGCGGACCACGGAAATTCTGATATCATGGTCAACCCCGATGGTTCACCGAATACAGCGCACACCACAAATGCTGTGCCTGTAATCCTTACAGGGAAAAATATTGGCCCCGAATCATGGTATATTAAAGATGGGAAACTGGGAGATATTGCCCCCTCCATTCTTCGTTTGATGTCCTTGCCAGCCCCTGCGGAAATGACAGGAAATGTCATTTTTGATAAAAAGTAAAGAAGTGAAGCCCGCATCCCTGTCCCAAATTAAAAAGGAGCTACAACTTATACCTGCAGATAGATTGACTGGCTTGATTTTGAGACTGTGTAAATATAAAACGGAAAACAAAGAACTGCTCTCCTACCTTCTGTTTGATAGTGATGAGTTGGCCAACTATATTTCCGATTTAAAGGTGGATATTGATGTTATGCTGGAAGAAACTCTGCAAAAACCTCTCTACCAGATTAAGAAGGGCATTAGGAAGATACAAAGGATGATTGCCAGATTTTCCAGATACACAGGTTTTAAGGAAACAGAGGTAGAACTCCTGATGTATTTTTCCCGAAAACTAAAAGACTCTGGAATTCTTGAATGGAACTCAAGACAAATCATGGTGATTTATGAAAAGCAATTGGATAAAATCACTGGCATGCTACTAACAGTGCATGAGGATCTTCGGACAGATTATGCGAAAGATTTATTGAGCCTGAGCGCGAAAAAGCCCTTTCAGAGATAAAAGGGCATTGTAAGTGAATTACTCGCCCTGGTTGCCGTATTTTTCCTGTCTGTATGCTGCAGACAGAATTTCATTTCTTCTTACAACAGAAGGCTTAACAAAGTGCTTTCTGTTTCTCAATTCTTTAATCAAACCAACTGACTGAAATTTTCTCTTATATCTTTTGAGTGCTCTGTCAATTGATTCGTCATCTTTAATGTTGATAATCAGCATATTGGTGGTTTAATTTACGATTTTACCAAAAGGACTGCAAAATTACACTAAATTTTATTTAAAATGCAAGACTAGCTTTTGTTTTTCAAAAAAAACTTGAATTCTTTATGGCTTATTTATTTGACTTACCGCTTTATCCCCCTTCCAGAGTATGTCGCGAACCATACTGAATCCGGAAAGGAAAATCAACAAAGCACTAAAAAATGCAATTTCTTTGACATACGCCTGCTTCATAGCCAGTAGATAAAGCTTCTGTGGAATTGCCATGCCTTCTAGAAAGACGTAGAGTTGCGTCAAGGTAAAACCCGAAAGCAACATGAGAAGACCTAAAAAGAAAGGAAAATATCGAAAGATGGCAAATTCTGTCTGAATACCCCGACTTCTGGTTAGCATACTCGGATACCAGGCTTGCACAAAAAGATATATGGTCACAAACATCCAGGGAGTGCTCAGCGTAAACAAAAATCCTAAAGACGCAGTGAGACATAGACTACAAACAATCAACAGGCTTTCCAGCACAAGATTTAACCATAAAGCTACCAGACCTGCTTTACTCCCCTCCGATCGTTTCTGCTCTGTATGATTTTGTGGCGTTTCCTCCTGAAATCGCAAAAAACCGTAAACCATGAAAGAAATAGCAGACAGTGCGGGAAATATAATTTCCGGCAACTGAATTTGAAATACCGAAGGAAAGATACTACATAAGATTCCTGCATAGACTAGGGCAAACTGACGAAGCAGGTTTCCTTCTGCATTTAGAATACGCTCGTACTCCTTTGATATCACAAGGCCGGAAAACCCACACACCAATAAAAAAAAGAGAGGATTAGGCCAGAAAAATACCGCTATGGACAAAAGACCGGTAAGTACGGATATTACGAAATATACTACTTTTGAATTCAACCAGGCAAGAAAAGCTCCGACTGAAATTGCAGAAAAAAAGAGAAATAAAGAAAACCCATAATACAACAAACCCTGCCCTTTAGCTGGCAAAACCAAGGGGAGTATATGATAAAAAATGGTTGCTGCCGATAATGACAGCAACCATAACAACAGATTTTTTCTCCACATCATTTTCGAATTGTTATTCCTGGTACTCTACTTTTTCGTCCTTAAAAGTAACCAAAAACAATACTGTAATTACAAATGCAAAACCTGCAGGATATAACCATATGGTTTGCCAGTCAAATTTTTCTGCACCCAAATTATAGGTGTCAACTATTTTACCTGCCACCCAAAAGCCAATCATCATTCCCAATCCATATGTAGCAAGCGTGATCAAGCCCTGTGCAGAACTTTTAATATGTTCACCTGCTTTCGTATTGGTGTAAATTTGTCCGCTTACGAAGAAAAAATCATAGCAAATACCATGCAATGCAATACCCATCAACAACATAAACGACATTTCTCCC
>JAJTEZ010000165.1:0-8856 GCA_021298335.1 Saprospiraceae bacterium
CCAGGGACATATGGGAAGGGGAGTATTGTTGGGAGGTGTATCAGGAGTGCCACCTACCAAAATCGTGGTATTGGGAGCAGGGCATGCCGCTGAATCCGCCATCCGTGTAGCGCTGGGTCTTGGAGCGTCTGTGAGGGTGTTTGACAATGATGTGACAAGGCTGATGCACCTACAGCAACTTGTGGGCAGGCATTTGCATACGTCTACATTAAACCCTGTGTACCTGGCATACCAGCTCACTAGCGCGGATCTTGTCATTGGGGCCATTCATTCTCGAAGCGGCAGGGCTCCAATCGTTGTGACGGAGGAAATGGTTTCTAAAATGAAGCCGGGTGCCGTTATTGTTGATCTGAGTATTGATCAGGGGGGATGTATCGAAACTTCAAGAATGACTACACTTACTGATCCTTATTTTGTCAGGCATGACGTCATCCATTACTGTGTGCCAAATATTGCATCAAAAGTTAGTAGAACAGGCTCACAGGCTGTAAGCAATATCCTGACGTCACTGCTTTTGAAATTGGGAAATGAAGGTTCCGCTGACAATTTACTGTACAACTACAAAGGCATTCGCTATGGTTGTTATACGTACAAAGGGGCAATTACACATGAATATCTCAGCAAGCGTTTTGGATTAAAATACACCAGTCTTGAGTTATTACTTACAAGCAAACTCTAATTATGTCAAATCACATATCATTTAATCATATGAATACGACAAGCCAGGCCGACATAGACATGGCCCAAAAATCTGTACTGGATACGTTTGTTAAGTTAAAACATGTACTTGCCAACACTGAAATGTTCAGACAACAATGGGCAATTGCCACCAAGCCAATGATTGTAAAAACACTACAAGAGGTGCTTGATAAGGCGCAATTGCCACATGCACAGGTTGTGTTGCGGGAAAACGTGGAAAATCTGGAGGCTGTGGTGCTTGATTTGGGAAGGACCGCCAGTGGCATTACCGAAAAAATGGACGACTCCGGGGTATTACGCCCAATGTTGAAGTCAAATGGTTCTTTGTTTTATCAGCAATTGTACAATGGTAAAGTCATTGTGATGATGCTTAGACCATTTATTGAAGGGTATGGCCAACCACAACCGCCTATCAATCTGGAGATACTCAGACCTGACGAAATGAATTCTGTTGTGATATTGCGACACGTTGAAATATTTATCAATGACACCATCAGCTGGGAAGATTTTGATGATGATGCTCAGCGGACAAATATTGGGTTTAACCCGATCGGATTCAATTCAACCAGAGAAAAACAAGTTCAATAGGCTAATCGGAAATGGTCTCTTTTAGGCCATTGATTTGATTTCTGCCACAAGCTTTGTCAATGCATCTTTTGCATCTCCAAACAGCATGGAAGTCTTTGGCTGAAAAAAGAGTGCATTTTCAATGCCTGCATATCCGGGCTTCATACTGCGTTTATTGACGATGACGTGGGAGGCATCTTCCACATTCAGAATGGGCATTCCGTATATAGGAGATGCGGGGTCTGTTTTTGCTGCGGGGTTGACAACGTCATTGGCTCCCAGTACCAGAACAACATCAGTTTGCGCAAATTCAGGGTTAATTTCATCCATATCCAGCAACTTGTCATAAGATACGTCAGCCTCTGCCAGGAGAACATTCATATGGCCGGGCATACGTCCAGCCACAGGGTGAATGGCGTACTTGACTTCTACACCATTCTGATCAAGTACTTTTTCAAGTTCATGGCAGATGTGTTGTGCCTGGGCCACAGCCAGACCATAGCCTGGAACTATGATGACCTTTTTTGAATACATCATGAGTACAGCGGTGTCGCTCATGGAGATTTCTTTGTAGGTGCCACCCACTTCACTTCCGCCTCCTCCTGTTTGTTTTGTCCCACCAAAGGAACCAACAATCACGTTGGTCAGCGATCTATTCATTGCTTTACACATCAGCACGGTCAAAACAGTTCCGGCGCTACCCACGAGAATACCTCCTGTGAGCATAACGGAATTATCGTACAAAAATCCACCAAATGCTGCTGCCACTCCAGTAAATGAATTGAGAAGAGATATGACAACGGGCATGTCAGCTCCGCCGATTGGCATGACAAACAACACTCCATATAATGCGGATACAGAAAGCACAACATACATTAAGGTCATGGGATCACCTTGGATCATGCCGGAAACCATGCCGGTGACAAGCACCAGAATCAGAACCAGCAAACCTATATTGATCAATTGCTGCAAAGGCAATGTTTTGTCGTTGATATTGCCATTCAATTTGCCAAATGCAATCATACTTCCTGTAAAAGATACAATTCCGATGACCAGTCCGATCAGGATTGTCGATGAAAGCACGACATCTGATGATACGGTATTGCCAGCATGCAGCATGTGCTTGAATTCCACAATGGAAATAATTGCCGCGCAGGCACCTCCCATTCCGTTAAACAGACTGACCATCTGTGGCATGGCTGTCATCTGCACTTTTTTTGCAGCAAGTGTCCCTACAATTGATCCGATAAGCAGGCCTCCAAAAATCCAAAGATGATTCTTTAGGTACACTCCATTGGAATCAGTGTAAAAGAAGATTGTGGCCAGGATGGCCAAAGTCATCCCAATTGCTGCGTACAAATTTCCTTTTCGGGCAGAGTCCGGGTGGGAGAGCATTTTTAATCCGATGATAAAAGATACACTTCCAATCAGATAACTCAAAATCAATATACCATTTGCCATAACGTCCTATATAAGTTTGAATGCAATTGCCGACTTAATTCTTTTTTCTTTTTTTAAACATTTCCAACATTCTGTCTGTCACCACAAAACCACCCACAACGTTTAGAGTACCCAGAATCACTGCCAAGAATCCCAATATCAGCGCAAGATAGTTGTCGCTTTCAGCCTGTCCCATGACGATAATCGCACCAATTATCACCACTCCATGAATGGCATTTGCACCACTCATCAATGGCGTATGCAGGACCGCAGGCACTCTTGAGATGACTTCAAAACCCAGAATGATCATCAGGATCAGGAGAAAAATAAAATCAGCGTGATTCGTCAGTGATGTCAACAATGTTTCCATATCAGTGTGCTTTTGAAATTAATGCAGAACGGATGATTTCATTTTCTTCCGACAGGTTCAGGCTACCGTTTTGGACTGCCATTTGAAGAAAATTGATGATATTATTCGAAAATAATGTGCTCGCTACACCGCATAGTTCGTCTGCGAGGTCTGAGTTACCAATAATGACAACACCATTCCTGACAATGGTGGCGTTGTTTTGGGTAAAGGCGCAATTTCCACCTGTAGAAGCTGCCAGATCTACAATGACAGATCCCGGTTTCATGTTGGAGATGGTCTCTTCTGTGACCAGCAGAGGTGCTTTTTTACCCCTTACCTGGGCGGTTGCTATGATAATATTGGATTTCAGAGCTCTTTCCTGGACCAAAGCTCTTTGTCTCTGCAAGTACTCTTCAGATTGCTGTACGGCATATCCTCCGGCACCACGATCGTCTGCCGCCCCTTCCACTTCAACAAATGAGGCCCCCAGACTCATGACTTCTTCTTTTGCAGCAGCCCGGGTATCAAATGCTTCCACCACGGCACCCAATCGCTTTGCGGTGGCTATGGCCTGCAAACCGGCTACTCCTGCGCCCAGTACCATCACTTTTGTGGGGGGGATGGTGCCTGCCGCAGTCATCATCATCGGAAACATGTTGTTGTAATGGTCGGCTCCCTTTAAAACAGCTTTGTAGCCTGCAAGTGAAGCCATGGAAGACAGTACATCCATTGCCTGGGCCAACGTCGTCCTCGGCACCATATCCATGCTGACTACATTCAGATCAAATTTATCTAGTCCGAAAATCACATCCTCTGCAGAGGATAGAATTTCAGATCTGGAGGCAATGTTGAACTGATTTTCTTCATACATCAAATCAGTAAAACCCGCAGTGACGCCGGCTCCCGATTCAATCCAGGGATTTAAACCCAACTTTTCCAGTTTACTCTTGGCAGCAGGCGCAATTGCAACCCTTTTAAACTGCGTTTCTTTTACGATTCCTATAACCATGCTTCGCATCATTGAACACTGCGAAGGTAATGATTTTCGGCGAGGAAGAAAAGATGAAATCCTAAATAATCAATGTGAAGTAGATCACTTTCTCAATAAAAAGCGATATGGGTCTTCTG
Source organism: Saprospiraceae bacterium (assembly GCA_021298335.1). GTDB lineage: Bacteria > Bacteroidota > Bacteroidia > Chitinophagales > Saprospiraceae > OLB9. The sequence goes on from JAJTEZ010000165.1 coordinate 4,184, forward strand.
AATGATCAAAAGCGGCAAGATTGTACTTCTCTATTTTGGCAATGAGCTTCCATGCATACTGGGCATCAGTCGCATATCCGCAAGCTTTCAGACCATTTGCCCAGGCTATGTAATCCTGGCGATCAAAGCCAAACAACCCCTTGTATCTGGGAGTTTCAAGCAAAAAATTTGATCTGTCGATATACGAATCAATATCTGTGGTATATGCTCTGAAACAGGATTCAATGATCTCTCCTTCCTTGTTGATATCGTCATCCTTGTGGTAGTACGTTTTTCCAGACCAGTAATTTTTGCACTTGATCCCAAAGTGATTGTTGGCAATTTTTGCAAGTTTACTGGTTCCGTAATGAGACTCATGCAGGCCTTGTGCCAGGGTGATGCTGGCAGGGATCCCTGTTCTGTACATTTCCACAACAGCAAGGTCTTTGTAATTTTCAATGTACGCCTCTGCTGCAGTCTCCGGATTGAAATCGAAGGAGGCACAGCCAAGTGCAAATACTACACAGGCAATACGCAAGTATGACATATGATCGATTTTTACGATATGAAGGCAAATCCTGTGCCAAAGATTGTTTTACGGACAGGAATTGAGTTGTGTAGTCTGAATCTGGCCGGCATCGTTGATGTTTAAGCGGTAGCAAATGCCGTTGTCATTTTTGAGTATGATTCCTTTGGTATATGTTTCAATCACCAGGTCGTGATTGACAGCTTCCATCCGAGGCGTGACGGATGCACAGGTGACTGATTGGGTGAATGGGCTACCGGACAAGCCAATTCTCATTTTCCAGCATGCCCCTCCGGTATCCTTCAAAACTACACCCTTTGAGTTGCTATTGAAAGCCAGGTCATTTTTTTCAATTTTAACTGAAGTTGCATTGTACACATGACACACAATTCGTTCTGCAGACAATGTACCTGTGGTTCCGACTTTTAGTCTAAAACAATACCCTTTCGGAGAACGAAGAACGATGCCCTTTGCAGAAGAGGAAAACAACACATCTGCATCTTTGACCAGCGTGGTTTTCCCCGGATTTACTCCATCGGAAACAGGCATGTCGAGCATTAATGTAAACAGTCCATTGTCGATATCAGAGGCAAGGATGCATCCGGAAGGCAGAAAAGGGTAGACACCCCAGCACCCAAAAAAACCGCTTGGGTAACCAGTGCCGTTATTTTGGGTGTAGGTATCATAGTATGCTACCCTTTTAACGGTTGACTGGCTTGCAGGATTACTCACATTGAAGATCTGCACGCCGTCTTCGTAATACGAAATGTACATCAGGCTATCTCTGATATGTGGATTGTGCGCCCGATTATTGGACCCTACAGGAAATTCCAGCGGTTCTTTCAGACTGCCTACGTATTGCAGGGATGAACTGCCCGTTACCCGGCGCAACATGGTGACAGGCTCGTTGCGAGGAACTTCTACAGTTTCAAACAATGTGGAATCATCTGCATGCAGCCAGCTACTGTGGTTATTCTTCCCTACATCATAGTAATAATCGTTGAGCTGGGTGATATTCAGCGGGTTGGTCAGGTCCCAGACACGGGTACGGTATTCGTAGATGTGGGAGGCATAACCAATGTTGTCTCTGACGTACATATCATGGATGTACGTTGTCATAAAACTGGTGATGAGCACCGGATTGGCCGGTGTTCCGTTGTATGTCGTTCCGTTAATGGTTTCTGTATCTAGGGTATATATTAATAATCTGTCCTGGCCATTGGCGTTTTTAGATCCCATGATATACATTCTTCCCTGACTTTGTTCGATAAAAATAGTGTGGGCTTTTGTAAAAATGTTGGTTTGGGAAGTGACGGTCAGGTTGTCCATGTTGATGATTTTTAGCCCACTGCTACAGGGACCATCGCAAATGGAATACACATAATTCTGGTAAGAACTGAACTCTCTCCAGCTGGTTGTATGGCCGTCTTGATGCACCAAAACCTGCACCGGGTTGCTGCAATTACTGACATTGTAAATGTTGATGGCCTGTGTACTGCCTATGATGGCAAATTCCTGATTGGAGGCGTTGGTAAAACCAAAAACAGCACTGTATTCGTTTCCGGGCATATTGGTCACATTTGCCATTTTTTTCATATTAAATCCCTGCCCCATCCCGATTATTGGAATGAGTATGAAAGCTGCCAGGCCAGCAAACCAATTTTTCCGTACTTTTGACTTCATTTTTTATGGTTCAGTATACAAATATACATTCTGAAGCACTGAAACTCCTGCAAAAGGATCAAATTCTTCACCCGTTGCTAAGTCAGTGTCAGCCAGTAATTCACTCTGGCAGTGGGCAGGTGCTGGAATATCTTGTCAGGTCAGTGATTTCACAGCAACTTTCCACGGCAGCAGCGAAAACCATTTACAATCGATTCTTGCAACTGGTCAGGGATGATTTGCCTCTGGAACATCAGTTGACAGAGATTCCGGAGGAAGACCTTCGCCATGCCGGTATTTCATCATCAAAGAGTCGCTATCTGCGGGAAGCTGCGAATCATTTCCAGCAACGGGAGCTTACCTGTGCAGACTGGCAACATCTATCAGATAACGATATTTTTGAATTGTTGCTTCCAATACCCGGAGTGGGGCGCTGGACGGTGGAGATGGTTTTGATTTTCTGCCTGAACAGAGAGGATGTATTTCCCATTGACGATCTGGTGATCAGGCAACAAATCATTTCTTTGTATCAGATTCACGAAACCGGAAAATTTCTCAGACAGAGACTTGAATCAATCGGGGAAAACTGGAGACCATACAGGACATTTGCCTGCAGATATCTCTGGGCCTGGAATGATGAATCCCGAAAAAACAAGTAATGCATTACTGATAATTTCCAGTTTTCAAAATTCAAACTTGATGAAGTCAATCCTCACCATCGGACTCCTGATTATCTCCAACGTCTTTATGACGATTGCCTGGTATGGTCACCTTAAATTTTCGTCCTTGAAGTCCACTGCGCAACTTGGACTGATGGCCATCATTTTAATCAGCTGGGGCATAGCTTTTTTTGAATATTGTTTTCAGGTTCCTGCCAATAAAATTGGATTTTCCGGAAATGGTGGTCCTTTTTCCATTTGGCAACTCAAAGTTTTACAAGAGGTGATTACCCTGGTTGTATTTTCTGTATTTACTCTGCTGGTATTTAAAACCGAGACATTTCGGGTAAACCATTTGATTGGTTTTGTATTTCTGGTGCTTGCCGTCTATTTCATTTTCAAAAAGTAAGTCGATGGTGTTAGTAGGATTGAACTACTTTCTGGAATCCTTGACAAGGTCCATTAGCCTGTTGACTTCTTCAGGTTTCAGTAGACGCCATTTTCCATACTCCAGACCATCCAGCGTCATCTCCATAATGCGTACTCTTTTGAGTGTCTTTACCTTATAATCTAAAAATTCACACATTCTTCTGATTTGCCGGTTGAGTCCCTGAGTCAGAATAATCTGAAAAGTATACGTGTCAATGGCTTTGACCTTGCATGGACGAGTGACTGTTTCCAAAATGGGTACGCCTGTGGACATGGTCTTGACAAATCCTTCGTCGATTGGATGATTGACAGTTACTATATATTCTTTTTCATGGTAGTTGCCCGCCCGCAATATTTTATTGACGATGTCTCCGTCATTGGTTAACAAAATCAGTCCTTCAGACATTTTATCCAACCTGCCAATTGGAAATATTCTTTGGGGAAAAGCCACATAATCGATGATATTATCGGTTTCTCTTGCATCAGTCGTGCAGGTAACCCCTACGGGCTTATACAAAGCAATATAGACAGGACGAGGTTTTGTTTCAAGAATTTTTCCATCCAGGTAAACTTTGTCTGCTGCAGTGACCCTGTTGCCTTTTTTCGCAACATTATCATTGATGTGTACTCGACCTTGTTCTATCAGTTTGTCTGCTTCTCTGCGGGAACAAAGGCCGGTATCGCTGATAAATTTATTGAGGCTAATGTGTTCTGCTTCCATGAAGCAAAGTTCGGAATTTTACCTTCTGAATGTTAAAAAATGCATGAAATATCTGATTTTTACCTGCATTTTGGTTTTTGGGCTCCGCTAAGTATTTTTTTCAGGCTGACTTTTTCTCCCTGAATTGGGGTGCAATTTTCCGGAATGCCATTTCTGTCAACGAGACATTGTAATCGAATGCCATATTTTTGTGAAATCTGAAAAAGGTTTTCCCCGCCTGAAGCCAGGTGGAAGGTCAGTAGGGTGTCCGAGGGACATTTTTTCTTCCTTTCCAAAAAAATAAATTCTTCCGGAGCTAATATTGACCGGGGTGTTTCCAGTCCTTCATTATATTCGATGAGTTCGTGTACATCCAATCCAGTGCATAAAGCGATAAATTCTATTGATTCGCCGCCGGCTGCCTGAATCGCCTTTAGTCCGTTGATCGTGGTGACTATATATTTCTTTAGGGCAGGCTCTGTTTTTTTCTCAGTGCGCTGGGTGGTTGTCAATGGGTATTCACCTTTGCTTTTTGCAATGATAGAATCATAGACAAAAAGCTCATGCTCTTCAATGAGCTTAATCAGCTTTGCCGGATAGGCAGGGTCTGTAGCATAGCCGGCTGATTTGAGTCCTTGAGCCCAGGATTTGTAATCTGTGGCAGGCAGCTGGAATAAAAAGCCATATCTGCTCTGTTTGATTGGATTTGTCAGGAATT